>NZ_CAMLHF010000010.1 GCF_946479715.1 uncultured Pedobacter sp.
TGGATTTTCAATAAAGCTTAATCCGCCGTTAGTTAACCCAAGTAAACCGTAATTGTCTATGTCTTTAGATAAGAAATTATTTAGTACTGCTTGTCTGATAAGTGATTTCCAATGATTCTCTCCCTCAACAACTCCTAAACCAAATTCAGGAAGCTTACTGTGTTCATAAGCAATTGTCTGAGCAGTTTCATTACCTAAAATAACGCTCAGTATATGTGCATCATCAAACTTCTCTCCTATTTTTTTGATCAGCTTTAGCAGAACCATCAAAGATTCTTCTGCTTCGAATAGTTTTTTCGGTTTCTTACAGTTATCACACATGCAATTACAACCGGTCTCATTAAAATTCTCTCCAAAGTAATGAAGGATCTGCTTTCTTCGGCATACCCCTGATTCAGCATAATCAATAACCTCCTTTAATATCTGAGTGCCTATTTCGCGTTCAGATACCGGTTTATCTTTCATAAACTTGGCCAGCTTATCTACATCCTTTTGCGCGTAGAAAGCAATACAAATTCCTTCTCCTCCATCACGTCCGGCCCTACCAGTTTCCTGGTAATAACCTTCCATACTTTTAGGGATATCGTGGTGAATTACAAAACGAACATCCGGTTTATCGATTCCCATACCAAAAGCAATAGTGGCTACAATAACCTCTACATCCTCCATAAGAAACCTATCCTGGGTATCGGCTCTAACCTTTGGTTCTAAACCAGCATGGTATGGCAAGGCTTTAATACCGTTAAGGTTTAAGGTTTCGGCAACCTCCTCAACCTTTTTACGACTAAGGCAATAAATAATCCCCGATTTACCGGTATTGTACTTTATATACCTGATAATTTCTTTAATGACATCTCTCTTGGGCCTGATCTCATAAAATAAGTTGGGCCTGTTAAATGATGATTTAAACAAGGTGGCATCAGACATTTGAAGGTTCTTAATGATATCCTGCTGAACCTTAGGTGTTGCAGTTGCAGTTAAGGCTATAATTGGAATATCTTCGCCCAGACCTTGTATCACTTGCCTGATTTTCCTGTATTCAGGTCTAAAATCATGGCCCCACTCGGAAATACAGTGGGCTTCATCAACCGCCACAAAAGAAATCTTAATCAATTTCAAGAAATCTATATTATCTTGCTTAGAAAGTGATTCGGGAGCTACATATAACAATTTTGTTTGTCCGCTTAATAAATCACTTTTAACCTGAGTAATTTCGGTTTTATTTAAAGAAGAATTTAAAAAGTGTGCAATACTATCACTTCCTCCAAATGCCCTTAACTGATCTACCTGATTTTTCATCAGTGCAATTAATGGCGATATTACTATAGCAGTTCCCTCTTCCATCAAAGCTGGCAACTGGTAGCAAATGGACTTCCCCCCACCCGTAGGCATTATAACAAACGTATTTCTTTTTTCAAGAATATTGGTGATGATTGACTCCTGATCACCTTTAAAATTATCAAAACCAAAAAAGGTTTGTAAGTTGTCAAACAACGACTTTTTCACATCCATTTCGTGTATAAAATATTCAGTGCTATTTTTACTTCAAAATAACATAATTTTGCACAAATTCAAAGCATCAATATACTAAATAATTCTGTTTGAAAAGTAAAAAATCTATTATCGACGACGCTGTTAGCACTTTACAGTTGGAAGCTCAGGCTATTTTAGGCTTAATTGAAAACATAAATGACGATTTTGTTAAGATTATTGACCTAATTATTGAAAGTGAGGGTCGTGTAATTGTAACCGGAATTGGAAAAAGCGCCATTATTGCGCAAAAGATTGTAGCAACTTTCAACTCAACAGGTACTCCGGCCATTTTTATGCATGCAGCTGATGCTGTGCATGGAGACCTCGGAATGATCCAGAAAAACGACATTGTGATCTGTATTTCCAAGAGTGGAAATACTCCTGAAATAAAAGTGTTAACACCATTACTTAAACAAGCTGGCAACATCATGATAGGTATGGTTGGTCAGTTAAATTCTGATTTGGCTTTACAGGCCGATTATATATTAAACACCTTCGTAGCAAAAGAAGCCTGCCCTCATAACCTGGCTCCTACAACCAGTACCACTGCACAGCTAGCTATGGGAGATGCTTTAGCTATTGCTTTGTTAAATGCACGTAATTTTAATGAAGACGACTTTGCACGCTTCCATCCGGGTGGAGCACTAGGTAAAAAACTATATTTAAAAGCCGGAGATATTGCCCTGAAGAACGAGAAACCAAGTATTCATCCGTCGGCATCGGTTAAAGATGTCATAATCGAAATTAGTCAAAACCGTTTGGGTGCTGTTGTTGTTATTGAAAGCAATGTTATTTTGGGGATAATTACTGATGGAGATATTCGTAGAATGCTGGAAAAACATTCTAATTTAGCCGATATTAAAGCGAGCGACTTAATGAACCCCAATCCAAAAAAAGTAGATAGAGCGGTTTTAGCAATCACTGCTTTGGATATGATAAAAGAAAACAACATTACGCAACTATTGGTTACCGACAATGGAACCTATTTTGGCATGATACATTTTCACGACCTTTTACAGGAAGGTATAATTTAAAGAGACTGTAATATCAGATATGAATAATAATAATTACGCCTTAATAATGGCTGGTGGTGTTGGAAGCCGTTTTTGGCCGGTCAGCAGAACAGAATATCCTAAACAGTTTATTGATTTTTTTGGTGTTGGAAAAACACTTATACAGAGCACTTACGATCGTTTTTTAAAGATTTGTCCTCCCGAAAATATATTTGTAGTAACTAACGAAATATATACACATATCATCAAAGAACAGCTTCCGGATTTGAATGAGAATCAAATTCTGGCAGAACCTATTATGAGAAATACAGCTCCATGTGTTTCTTATGGATCGATGAAAATTGCCCAGATTAACCCAAATGCAACCATTGTAGTAGCGCCTTCTGATCATACCATTACCAATCAGGATGCTTTTGTTGCAGCAATTGAACAATCTTTAAAAGCAGCATCTGAAAATGATTGCCTGATTACTTTAGGCATAAAACCTAGCAGACCTGATACCGGCTATGGTTATATACAATACACCGAGAGTTCATTAAAAACTGATGAGCAGATCCATAAAGTAAAAATCTTTACTGAAAAGCCTAATTTAGATCTGGCCAAATCTTTTGTACAAAGCGGCGATTTCTTATGGAATGCCGGGATTTTTATATGGTCTGCAAAATCAATTAATAATGCTTTCTCTAAGCATCTACCTGATATGTACGAGATATTTCATCAGGGAAATGATTTATATAATACAGCTAGCGAAGTCGAATTTATTGGAAATGCATATTTGCAGTGTACCAACATTTCTATTGACTTCGGGATTATGGAAAAGGCAGATAATGTATATGTACTGCCCGCTGATTTTGGTTGGTCTGACCTTGGAACCTGGGCTTCAATCTATGATATTGCTGAGCATGATTATGTTGGCAACGCAGTAATTCCGTCAGAAAAAGTGATGATGTTTAACTCATCCAACTGTATGGTAAATGTTCCAAAGAATAAATTGGTGATTTTGCAGGATTTACATGATTACATTGTTGTAGAATCGAACAATACACTATTAATTTGTCCAAGATCATCTGAACAAAGCATAAAACAAATTGTTGCTGATGTAAAATCGAAATTCGGCACAAAATATATTTAAACTCATTCAATTATCTTTTAACACATCCGGATCGGGCCAGGCCTTAATTCGGATGTGTTGTTTTATTTACGTCCAATTTTATTGTTGCAATGTCTAAATTTTTATATGGAATTGATTTCGGCACAACCAATTCAGCCCTGTCAATTTTTGATGAAGAGAAAAAGGAAATCATAAAAACAATTATTGTTCCTTCAATACTATATTTCCAAAGTGAGCAAAGCGCTACAGAACCCCTAAAATATGTGGTTGGCGACCAGGCCATAGCTCAGTACATAAAGGATGGAATGAAAGGTAGATTCATGAAATCTATTAAACGTATTCTGCCAAGAAGCAGTTTTATAGAAACCCGAATTCATAACAAAAAGTTCAATGCCTCCGACCTTGTCACCCTAATATTAAAGGAATTAAAGGAAAAAGCCGATGAGGTTATTGGTTATGATTGTAAAAAGGCTATTATCGGTCGCCCGGTATTTTTTGACGATGACAATACTGCAAAGGATGCTCTTGCGCAAAAGAGGTTAAATAAAGCTGCAGAAAACGCTGGTTTTGAAGAGCTAAGGTTTCAGTTTGAACCTATAGGCGCTGCTTTTGCATATGAAAAAACAATATCTAAAAAGGAAAAAGTACTGGTAGCAGATTTAGGTGGCGGAACAACCGATTTTACTTATCTGGAGCTTGACCCCGCTAAGGTTGGCAGCAAAGACAGAAGAAAGGATATAATTGCTACCGGAGGTATCTATATTGGAGGTGATAGCTTTGATTCGGCCTTTATGTGGGATAAAGGAACACCACATTTTGGAAAACACACGCTATATGAGGCCGCACCAGGAAAAATGCTAACCGTACCAGTTTCCTTATTTGCTAATATATGCTCCTGGGAGCAAATGAACTTTTTTAATGGGATTAAGATTAAAAATGATCTTCAAAACTATTACCACTACTCTAAACAAGATAGAAAATTCAAAAACCTGATAACACTTACCGACAATAATCTGGGATATTCTCTTTTTCAATCGGTTGAAAAAACAAAAGTCGAGTTATCATCACTTCCTGTTTCGCAGTTTCAGTATTCAAAAATGGATATTGAAATCAACGATGAAGTATCTATAGATCAATATAATGGCATCATTCAAAAAGACATTAAAAAGATAAGTGCATACCTTGATGATTTTCTTTTAAATCATCAAATCGCTGTAAACGACATTGATAGCCTTTTCCTTACCGGAGGCACATCGATGGTTGCTGCAATCAAGGATCTCTTTAAAACAAAATTCCCGAATACACCAGTGCATTCGGGAGATAATTTTATCAGTGTAGCTAAAGGGCTTGCCTATAGTGGATATCTATTTGAGGAATGATAAGTTAATTATCATTCCAACAGTTACGAACGTTGTCTTATCGCTTCATACAGGATAATACCTGCAGAAACTGATACATTTAATGAACTGATTTCGCCAAGCATTGGAATTTTAGCCAGGTGGTTAGCCATTCTCATAATTTCGTTTGAAATACCTTCATCCTCTGCTCCCATAACAATGGCTGTTGGGGCGGTGTAATCCGGAGCATATATTAAATCGTTGGTCTTTTCTGTACACGCAACAATCTGTAAGCCACATTCCTGTAAAAACAATGCTGTTTTTTGTAGGTTCGGATGTCTGCACACCGGTATACTAAATAAAGCTCCTGCAGAAGTTTTAATGGCATCAGCGTTGATCTGCGCAGAATTTTTAGTCGGCACAATTATAGCATGCACTCCTGCACAGGCAGCAGTTCTGGCTATTGCACCCATATTTCTTACATCCGTAATTCCATCAAGGATCAATACCAAAGGTGTTTCTCCCTTTTCATAAATTAAGGGGATGATATCTTCAATTTTTTGAAAGGTAATGGATGAAATTACAGCAATTACTCCCTGATGATTTTTTTGGGTCATCCGGTTCAATTTCTCTACCGGAACGTTATGTACCGGGGCATCAACCTCCTTTAACAGCTGCTTTAACTCTAATATAATCTCACCAGTTAAACTACGTTGTATGTAAATACTCTCTATATCTTTACCAGCCTTAATAGCCTCTATTACTGCACGTATACCAAATACGAACTCATTATTTTCTTTAGGTCTGGCAGACCTTCTTGAGTTTTCCATTTCCTTTAAATTGAAGCGCAAAAATAGCTCAAAAATTGCGATTAATTTAACCTAATTTTTAAGTGTGAGTGTTTTGCTTATCAACATCTTGCTGTTAGGAAATTGTTCGAATTCACGAAAGTCATGTTAAGACGAATGAATTTAAGTTGTGGGAATGTTCATAAAGATTTTAAGAAGAGACCTAATTTTTGTCTATTTTTGTATTCATGAGCAGCGATAACGGAACACAAGGACAAGACAAGGCAAACTTTACAGCGCGGAAAAATAGACTAAGCAATTCTATGACCACGATGGGAAAGATCCCGCCTCAGGCTATAGACCTTGAAGAAGCTGTTCTTGGTGCATTAATGCTCGAAAAAGATGCCCTCTCTACTGTAATTGACATTCTAAAACCCGAAGTATTTTATCATGAAGGGCATAAAAAAATCTTTGAAGCGATTCAGGGACTTTTTCAGAAATCCAAACCAGTAGATATCTTAACCGTTACTTCTGAATTAAGAACGCTGGGACAATTAGAAATGATTGGTGGCGCTTATTATATCACTAACCTTACAAACAGGGTAGCTTCAGCAGCTAACATAGAATTCCATGCCCGTATAATTTCCCAAAAATATATTCAAAGGGAATTGATCCGAATCTCTTCAGAGATTATTCAGAATGCTTATGAAGACACTACAGATATATTTGATTTGCTGGATCATGCAGAAAAGAACTTATTTGATATTGCTCAGAACAACTTAAGAAGAGATACTCAAAAGATGGATGAGATTGTAAAACAATCTTTAGCCACCTTAGAAGCACTTCGTGGTAAGAGTGATGGGTTAACGGGTGTTCCATCTGGCTTTACCGACCTTGATCGTATTACGGGTGGATGGCAACCTTCAGATTTAGTAATTATTGCGGCTCGTCCGGCAATGGGTAAAACCGCGTTCGTTCTAACTTGTGCACGTAATGCAGCTGTAGAATTCAAAAGACCTGTTGTAGTATTCTCATTAGAGATGTCGTCGGTTCAATTGGTAAATCGTTTGATTTCAGGAGAAACCGAGATTGAGCAGGAAAAAATCAGAAAAGGAAATCTGGCAGAATGGGAATGGCAACAGCTACATAGTAAAATAGGAACCTTAACTGAGGCTCCACTATTAATAGATGATACCCCTGCGCTTAACATCTTCGAATTCAGAGCAAAATGCAGGAGACTTAAATCTCAGTATGACTTGCAGCTAATCATCATCGATTATTTGCAGTTGATGCATGGTAAGGGAGAAGGACAAAGCGGTGGTGGTAACAGGGAACAGGAAATTGGTAGTATATCAAGAGCGCTTAAATCTGTTGCTAAAGAACTAAACGTTCCTGTACTTGCGCTATCACAGTTAAGTCGTGCGGTAGAGAGTAGACCTGGTGTGAACGGAAAACGACCAATGCTATCAGATTTGCGTGAGTCGGGATCTATTGAGCAGGATGCGGATATGGTGCTATTCTTATACAGACCGGAATATTATGGTATTACTGAAGATGAGCAAGGGCGTTCACAAGCTGGTATTGGTGAGGTAATTATTGCAAAACACCGTAATGGTGAAACCGGAATTGTACCACTACGCTTTATTGGTAAATACGTGAAATTTGCGGATTTAGAAGAGAGCTTCTCTGCACCTACTTCGTTCTCTATGGACAGTCCTGGTGCAGGTATGCATCCTTCACAAGATTTTGACAGACCTGCGGGAAATGTAATCATTAAACCATCGCGCATGGATGACATGCATGATGAAGATGCTCCGTTCTAATCACACAGTTCTTTTAGGGCTATAAAAAGTAGCCTAATAATATACCTCCCAGAACAATGAAAGGCGGGCTTATTTTGGTGAAATTCAGAATAAGAAAGGTCACTATTAAAACTGTTATAGCAGTAAAGTCCATACCTATTGGCTTTACAAGTAAAATAAATGCAGCAATAATAAAACCCACACTCACGGCATTTATCCCTGATAATGAATATTTAATACGTGCTATCTTTTTAAGATCTTCCCAAAAGGGAACAATAAATAACACCAGGATCAATCCAGGCAAATTGATTCCTAAAACGGCTACTATTCCTCCAGTTATCTGACCGGTAACTCCATACCCAAAATTCCTCATACTTAGTGCGCCAACATAGCTGGTAAATGAGAACGTAGGTCCTGGTAAAGCTTGCTGTAATGCAAAGCCAGATAGGAACCCTGAAGAATGCAGGTAATGCTTCATTTGCACAAATTCAGTAAACATAAGCGGAACCAGCACTTGTCCGCCACCAAAAATAAAGATACCATTGCGGTAAAAATTCTCGAACAACCTGATCGGCAAACTAAAAGGCGAAGTACGGTTAATAATGGCCCCTAATAAGGCCAGAAATAATAGCACACCTACAAAATAGATCAGCTTTTTAGGGTTTATATTTGAGAATAGCTTTACTCGGATATCACTTTCCTCTTTTGGAGCATCTAAAGCAGAAGAAATCATACCTCCTATTAATATTGCAATAGGAAACACGTAGGCATTTCTCAATACAAGTGTAGAAATTATAGCTGAAATGGCAAGAAATACAGACAATTGTGAAACTAGCACCCTTCTTGAAAGGTTATAAGCCCCAAAAGCAACAATCCCCAGGGCGATCGGTTGTATATATTCCAATATCTCTACAAACTTTTCTTTGTGGTCAACCTTTGCATAGCTGATAGCGGCGAAGGTCATGATAGCAGCAGAGGGAAAAATCCAGATTAGAAAAGTGATTAAGGAAAGTTTTAGCCCTCCTACTTTATAAGCAATACCAACAAGTGTTTGAGTGGATGCCGGACCAGGCAATACCTGTGCTAAGGCATTCAGTTCCAACAATTCTTCTTCTGTAATGTATTTGCTATCCTTTACAAAATATTTAAGCAATAAAGCCAGATGCGCTTGCGCACCTCCAAAAGCAGTAAACGTGAACAGTATCACATTCCTGATAAACAAAAGTTGCTTCTTACTGCTCAATCTTTTAGTAATTAATCATCTTCATAATCTAAACCCGCTGCAGAATTATACGCGCCTTGTAATTCAGAAAAAGCATGCATATCTTTTTTATTTTTGGCAGCAAGCATCCCTTTTTGGTATATTTTTATTCCCTCTTCAGTTTTACCAGTTTTTTCATACAACTTTCCAAGATGATAATAAGTCCCAACATAATCAGGATGCTCAGCCACAAGTTTTAAATAGTATTCAAATGCTTTTTCCGAGTCATTTGCTGAATTATATTCTGTTGCAAGGGCGTACAAAACGAAAGGATCATTAGGTTCACTCTCTAAAAAGTTTAATAGTTTGGTTAATCGGGTACTTTGCATTTTTAATCCCTGCTTTTTTAATTAGATTTGCAAAAAGACAATTTTAGCTAAAACAGCTTCATTACCTTTAAAACAAATTTATACATATGAAAATATTAGTTTGTATCAGTAATGTGCCCGACACAACAACAAAAATAACTTTTACTAATGATAATACACAATTCAATACCTCAGGTGTACAATTTATTGTTAACCCTTATGATGAGATTGCCTTATCAAGAGCTATTGAACTTTGTGAGGGTGGTAAAGGAACGGTAACCGTAATAAATGTTGGAGAAAGCCAGACAGAACCAACCATAAGAAAAGCACTTGCTATTGGTGCTGACGACGCCGTTAGAATTAATGCGATTCCAAGAGATGCTTATTTTACAGCCTATCAGATAGCAGAATACGCTAAAACTACTGAATTTGATATGATCCTTTGCGGTCGCGAATCTATAGACTATAATGGATCTCAGGTTGCAGCAATGATTGGCGAATTCCTTGACATCCCGTCTATTTCTATCATCAAAAAATTAGATTATGATGGAACAACTGCAACAATTGACCGCGAGATTGAAGGTGGTAAGGAAGTTGTTTCTGTAACTGGCAAGTTTATTGCAAGTTGTGCAGAGGGAACTGCTGAACCTAAAATACCTAACATGAGAGGCATTATGTCTGCACGAACTAAACCTCTTGTAGTGGTTGAAGCCAAAGAAATTGAACAGGTTGCTAAAGTTCAGCAATTTGAAACTCCTCCTCCACGTGGTGCAGTTAAACTGATCCCTGCCGAAGAGACCGCTAAATTAATTGACTTATTACATCAGGAGGCTAAAGTTATCTAACTGAAGTTCTATTTCAGAGTTTAAAAATTATTTAATAAAGATCGTATGTCAGTTTTAGTATATGTAGAACAAGTAGATGGCAAATTTAAGAAATCTGTTTTCGAGGCAGTATCTTATGCAAAAGCCATTGCAGATAAACAAGGTGGTGGTTTAACCGCTATATCTATTGGTAATGTTGATGAAAATGAACTTAAAGCATTAGGTAAATACGGAGCTTCTAAAGTTTTAAATGTTTCTAATGATCAGCTTAAGAATTTCGTAAATCAGGCATATGCCTCAATTATTGCTGAAGCAGCAAAAAAAGAAAATGCAGACGTTGTTGTCTTATCTAACTCTTTCTCAGGAAAAGGCTTAGCTCCCCGTGTCGCTGTTAAACTTAAAGCCGGATTAGTAGATGGAGCGGTAGAATTACCTCAGTTGGATGGCGGTAAGTTTCTTGTTAAAAAGACTGCTTTCTCGGGTAAAGCTTTTGCAGTTACAGAATTAACTTCAGCAGTTAAAATTATAGCTTTAAATCCGAATGCGTTTGGTGTTAAAGAATCAGCAGTTGATGCAACTGTTGAGGCGTTTAGTCCGGAAATTAAAGCAACTGATCTTACTGCTATCGTTAAAGAAATAGTAAGAGCAACCAATAAGGTTTCCTTACCTGATGCAGAACTTGTTGTATCGGCAGGAAGAGGATTAAAAGGTCCTGAAAACTGGGGAATGATTGAGGAACTGGCCGACCTTCTTGGTGCAGCAACTGCTTGTTCTAAACCAGTTTCTGATGCTGACTGGAGACCACACTCGGAACACGTTGGTCAGACAGGTATCGCCATCAGTCCGAACTTATATATTGCAATAGGTATTTCAGGCGCAATACAACATTTAGCCGGTGTTAGCTCATCTAAAGTTATTGTTGTAATTAACAAAGATCCTGAAGCACCTTTCTTTAAAGTAGCCGATTACGGAATTGTTGGCGACGCATTTGAAGTTGTTCCAAAATTAATAGAAGCATTAAAAGCACATAAAGGTTAATTAAATATCCGGCAAGTGCAGATTGCCCTTGCCGGATATTACTTAATATGAAAAAAGTAAAACTCGATATTGTTGGTTTATCCTATAGCCAAACTCAATCAGGAGCTTATGCTCTGGTTCTTGGCGAAGTAAACGGAAGAAGACGTTTGCCTATAATTATTGGCGCCTTTGAAGCACAGGCCATTGCTATAGAAATTGAAAAAATGACGCCAAGCAGGCCATTAACTCATGATCTGTTCAAAACATTTGCCCAGACTTATAATATTGAAATACAGGAAGTTTTGATTTATAACTTGGTAGAAGGTGTCTTTTTTGCAAAACTGATCTGTACTGATGGTGAAACCACTCATGAAATAGATGCCCGCACATCAGACGCAATAGCTTTGGCTGTTCGTTTTAATGCCGCTATCTATACCTATGAATTCATTTTATCTTCAGCAGGAATCGTAATTGAGGGAAATGATTTCCTATTTCTTGAAAACATAGACAGCATTCCAAAAGAACAGGGCTCAGAAGACATCAGCACTTCAATTCCAGGCACTAATTACAAAGCTTTGAGCATGGAAGAACTGCAGCAAAAACTTCAGGATGCGATTACTGAAGAAGCTTATGAGAAGGCTGCAAGAATTCGTGATGAAATAAATAAAAGAAATTCAGCTTAACAATTTTAAAATAGTTCTATATTCAGCCATTACTTTAAAAAACCAACTAAACTATTATTTATGAATGTTAAGTTTCGCTTAACTCTAATGAATTTTTTACAATTCTTTATATGGGGTTCCTGGCTCATTACTATTGGAGTTTATTGGTTTCAAAATAAAAGATGGTCTGGTTCAGAGTTTGGAGCAATCTTCTCTACCATGGGTATTTCTGCTATTTTTATGCCCGCCCTTATGGGTATCATTTCCGATCGTTTTATTAACGCAGAGAAACTATATGGAATTTTACACATCCTTGGGGCAGTAAGCCTTTTTTCTTTGCCTCTTGTAGATAATCCAACAACCTTTTTCTGGGTTATACTAGTAAACATGTTCTTTTACATGCCAACGCTATCCCTATCTATTACAGTAGCTTATTCAGCATTAAAAAGCGCTCAGAAAGATGTTGTAAAAGATTATCCACCTATCAGGATTTGGGGAACCATCGGATTTATTGCCGCTTTATGGGTGGTAAGTCTTTCAGGAAACGAGGCATCCTCTAATCAATTTTATATTGCTTCTGCTGTTTCCCTGGCTTTAGGAATCTATGCCTTTACATTACCTAAATGTCCTCCTCTTGCCAACAGAATTGATTCGAAATCATTTGTTGATGCACTCGGCTTAAGGGCATTTACTTTATTTAAGCAAAAGAAATTTGCTGTATTTTTCTTTTTCTCTATGTTTTTAGGTGCAGCTCTACAGCTTACCAATGCTTACGGCGATACCTATTTGCACGACTTTAAAAATATACCGGAATACGAAAACCTGCTCGCCGTTAAATACCCTGCAATTATAATGTCCATTTCTCAGATATCTGAGACACTGTTTATCCTTGCAATACCTTTTTTCTTAAGGAAATTCGGAATTAAGTATGTGATGTTACTCAGTATGTTAGCCTGGGTGCTAAGATTTGGTCTTTTCGCTTTTGCTGATCCTGCAGGAGGTTTATGGATGATCATCTTATCTTGTATCGTTTACGGTATGGCTTTCGACTTTTTCAATATCTCGGGATCCTTATTTATGGAAACTCAAATTGATGCCACAATAAGAGGTAGCGCACAAGGCCTATTCATGATGATGGTAAACGGTTTTGGAGCACTTTTTGGAAGTTTTACAAGCGGGTTAATTATCGATAAGTTTTTTACTTATGCCGACCATAGTAAGGATTGGCAGGGAATCTGGATTACCTTTGCATCATATGCACTAGTACTTGCTGTTATTTTTCCTTTTATTTTCAAGTATAAACATAACCGTGCAGAGGAATCAGCTATAAAAGCAATGAGCCACTAAGTCAATTGTTTTAGGATTTTTTAGTAACCGTTTTTAATAGATTTATGTCGACTGGTAAATATAGAAAAGAACATAATTGCCTCAATTGCGGGCAAAATGTAGAAAAACATTATTGCAGTAATTGCGGACAAGCTAATCTGGAGCTTAAAGAAAATTTCTGGCAGTTCATAAGTCACAGTATTGCCCATTATTTCCACTTCGACAATAAGTTTTTTCAAACATTATCGCCCTTACTTACAAAACCGGGAGAAGTTACACTGGATTATTTAGCTGGTAAAAGAGCCAGATACATCAATCCAATTAGCATGTATATCTTTGTTTCTATTGTTTATTTCATTGTAGTTCCAAATAAATTGGAGCATAAAACCGAAGCAGTAGAATTTCATTCTTCTGCAAGTAAGGATTCAGCAAAATCAAAAACAGAAGCGTTAAAAGAAACTTTAGAGGATGGGGACTTTGAGGATGATTCTTTTATTGGAAAATCGGCAACCTATGTGCAAAGAAAACTTGACTTAGCCGAATTTAAATCACTTAGTTTCTCAGATCAGGAAGAGAAAATTACTGAACTTAAACATACAATAGATAGTTTAAAGACCAATGAATACGATGATGTGTTAAGGTCTTATGAGAAATCACACATTATTAAACAAGACAGTACTTATAGTTCATACTTGCTAAGACAGCAGAAACTAAATGAAGCAGATCGTGATTCCTGGATTGATAGAATTTTTAAGAAACGTGAAATTGCTATAAACCAAAAATCAGCTTCCGGAAACTGGTCTGTTAAGGAAGAACTTGAACATTACAGACCTAAACAATACTTCTTATTAATGCCTTTACTGGCTTTATTTATTATGTGGAATTTCAGAAGAAACCACATCTATTATTTAGATCACCTTATATTTACTATACACGGAACAACTGCTTTTTTTATTACCCAAATAGTTACAGTTCCTTTGAGGAGAGATTTATTTGGTATGGAATCCTCCATAAGTGATCTCATTAAGTGGGCGGTAACTATTGGGATTATCTGGTATCTCTATAAAGCGCTAACTGTATTCTACCAGCGTTCCAGAAAAGTGACCATTAAGAAAATGATAACACTCTGCTTCTTGTATATGATGGCAGCTTTCATTTCCGAATGGATAATTGAGCGATTCATATATTACTTTGTATAATAAATAAAAAAACCTTAGCTGCTTAGCTAAGGTTTTTTTATTTAAGATATATGCTTAATCTATTTTCTATTTTCTATACCAATAAATTCTCTATTTGTGTGACCTACATATATTTGACGTGGACGGCCTATAGGCTCTTTATTTTCGTGCATTTCTTTCCACTGAGCAATCCATCCTGGTAAACGACCCAGAGCAAAAAGAACTGTAAACATATCTGTTGGGAAACCAAGTGCTCTGTAAATAATACCCGAATAGAAATCAACATTAGGATAAAGCTTACGCTCAACAAAGTACGGGTCACTTAATGCAGTTTCTTCTAATTTTTTAGCAATTTCTAAAACAGGATCATCAATACCTAATTTCTCTAAAATATCATCACATGCCTTTTTAATGATTTTAGCTCTTGGATCAAAGTTTTTGTAAACTCTGTGACCAAAACCCATCATGCGGAAAGGATCATTCTTATCTTTTGCTTTGTTGATCCATTTTTCAGTGTCACCGCCATCCTCTTTGATGCGCTCTAGCATTTCTATAACGGCTTGGTTAGCTCCTCCGTGTAATGGTCCCCATAGGGCATCAATCCCTGCAGATACCGAAGCGTATAAATTACAATCAGAAGAACCCACCATTCTTACAGTTGATGCAGAGCAGTTTTGCTCATGATCAGCATGAAGAATAAGCAATGTGTTCATTGCGCTAACTACCACTGGATCTATTTCTATTTCTTCGGTACGTTGCCCAAAGATCATATTTAAGAAATTGCTAACGTAATCGAACTTATTTTTAGGATAAATAAGTGGATGACCTAATGATTTTTTATAAATGAAAGATACAATTGTAGGAAATTTAGCCAACAACTTAATCATAGTTAAATCCATCGTTTCTGCTGATGAATTTGCATTTAATGATTCAGGATAAAATGTTGACAATGAACAAACCAATGAAGACAATTGCGCCATTGGATGAGACTTTGAAGGATATCCATCAAGGAATTTCTTCATATCCTCATGAATTAACGTATGTCTGCTAATTTGAGCTTGAAAATCGTTCAGTTCATTTTGTTTAGGTAAATCTCCATATATAAGTAAATATGCTACTTCAAGAAATGTTGATTTTTCCGCTAATTCTTCAATTGGATAACCACGATATTTTAGAACTCCCTTTTCACCGTCAAGAAAAGTAATGGCACTTTTTGTTGACCCAGTATTTTTATAGCCAAAATCTAAAGTAATATGACCTGTTAAGTCTCTAAGTTTGGAAATATCTATGGCCTTCTCTCCTTCGGAACCTGTTATAACCGGGAATTCGTATACCTTCCCATCAATCTTAATTTCTGCAATATCTGACATATATATATCTTAAATTTATAATAAACAAAACTAACTAATCCTTTTCTATTAGCATTAAATCAACTATAACAAAGCTGTTAAATAATTATTAAATGTGGGTCAAAATCAAGTAAGATTAATAACTACTTATTGGGTTTGATCTCTTCTAAAACTGCGCCGCAATCCATCATTTCATCTCCATAATAAGGGTTCTGAATCTGTTTTTCGGAAGCCAGCCAATCTCCTCCTTCTCCTTTATTGGCCATAGGGCAATGTTGAACATAAATAGAGCCATTTTTCAAATCAGCGTGTTTAAACATCGCAATTACATCTGAACTCAAATAAGTAAATTCTTTTCTTTGTGAGCCTATATCTTTGGCCGAAGCTATTTTTTCTGCAATTATAGCCGTATTCTCACAACCTGGAAAATTAGTAAGACTGGTTTTTAACTGAGTTGCTGCTTTTTGGGCATCTTCAAATTTTGATTCTACTAAAGCATCTTTTAAATAGATATAACCATCATAAATATTTTGAACTTTACTATCGGTTAATTCAACAACAGCAGTAGTTGCTACCTTACTTTCAGATACACTATCGGTTGAAGCTTGCGTATTTTTTTTATCTGTGTTTGTACAAGACAGAGCCATCAGAAGCACTCCGGCTGCAAGATATTTTTTCATACTTATCTATATTTTTATGAATCTATGAATCTATAGCTAGCTCTAAACCAGCAAATCATGCTTGTATAGGCCTAAAATAGCTCCATTACATTGTTTTTTTGGTTAAAATACCTATTTTATATTTAAATAACTAAAAAAGCCCCTGAAAAAATCAGGGGCTTTAAATAAAATATTCAATTTCAGCATTATAACTTGAACCCGTAGGCAAGCCTCAGTGCAAACTGACCGTTAGCCGGTTGATAAGTGCTTGATGAGCTGTCTTGATGATAGCCTTCGTATCTGGCACTAATATCAACCCCACCTTTCCATGCATACCCTAATCCTCCAGACCAGATTAATGCGGTTTTAGAGTTGTCCTTGATAGCAAAACCTGCTCCAATTTCTCCAAGCGCATACATAGATCCAATTGGGAAAACCTTGATCCCTCCTTTTGCAGGAATAAAATCATAATCGGTTCCATTGTCTTTGGCTATTAATCTGGTGTACCCACCTGTAGCAGTAATAGATACTTGTTTGGTCAGATCAAGCTGCAACCGGGCATCTGCTCCATATGAATTCTTAAACGGCGATCCGTCTTCTCCAATCCCTCCACTCACTCCAATTCCAAGCCTAACTCCTATTGGACTTTCCTCGCCCATGGTTTGCGCTTTTAATCCTGTTGACCCAAGTGCAACAAACATTGTTGCGATAACGAATAATTTAGTAATTTTTCTCATAACATTGATTTTCAAGTTGATAAAACATAAGTATGTTTAAGTAAGTATATTTACGTAAATAGCTTCAACTTGGTTTTAAGAAAATAATTTTTATACCCTTAATAAATTATCCAACAAAAAGCCCTGCCTAAAAATTCAGGCAGGGCTATAAACTTTATTTGTTAAACACTATAATTTAAATCCGTAGGCTACACGCAAGGCTACTTGTCCTATATTTCCTCCTCCTTTTGAAAGCCCTTCATATTTCACTCCTAAATCCAAACCATTGCTCCATGAATAACCTAGTGCAGGCGAATAAAGAAATGAAGTTCCTGAACCATTAGTAACGCCGAAAGCAGCTCCCAACTCACCTAAACCGTAAAGACCAGAACCTGTTTCATCAAAGAATATCTTCACACCAGCTTTTAGTGGAATATAACCAAAATCAGGCACATCAACTCCTGCCACTTCTTTTCCAAGAAAATGGGTATAACCCGTAGTTACGGGAATAGATATTTGTTTCGACACATCAAACTGAAGTCTGGCATCTACACCAATCGCAAAACTATAACCATCATTTGTTGGAACACCCAGGTTCACTCCAATACCTAGTTTTTGAGCACTTGCATTAGTGGTAAAAAATAACGCCACTGCAGCTACTGCAGTCGCAAAGAATTTTGTAGAATTTTTCATTTGATCGTTTATTTAAATTTAATGCATAGTTTTTTTGCTATACACCTGATCATTTACAAATTGTATGCCATACATTGAAAAGAAATATATTATTAAAGAAATAACAACTTTTAAATTACACTAACAATTATATCACATAGCTTAACTACGATCATTATATTTCAATTTAAAAGTACTTAGAACACTATCAAATAACTCATCAGGATTTAGCTCCGTATTAAACCAGTTTATTTTAACACCATCCTTCTCCATCTTCCTAAAAAATGTCATCTGTCGTTTTGCAAATTGGCAAATTGCTGTAGCGAGTCTTTCTTTTAATTCCGAATAGCTAAGCTCATCGAAAAGGTAAGCTGCAATAAATTTATACTCCAAGCCATAAAAAACAAGGTCTTCTTTAGTAACTCCTTCAGCAATTAACTTCTTCACTTCATCTATCATACCTTCATTTAACCTAAGCTCAAGACGATTGATCACTTTCTGTCTCCGAAGCTCAACATCCGATGTTAAACCAATCACTAGTGGATCAATTCCAGGTCTTTCAATTGATTGCAAATCGTTATGCATCAGGTATTCTGCAATTTCAATTGCCCTGATCATTCTTTTATGGGATGATTGATCTGCTTGTTTTGTAATTTCGGATGGATAAATAGACAATTTGTTCCGTAATAACTCATTATCCAGTTCTTTTAAAGAGTCCCTAAGTTCATTGTTTATTGGTATTGCAGTATATTCATGATTTTGAAGAATACTGTGAACATACATCCCTGTACCACCACAAAGTACAGGAAGTACACCCTTATCCGTTAATTTCTGAAAAACAGCAAAGAAGTCTTCTTTAAATTCGTTTACGTTATATCTTTCTCCGGCTTTTTTGATATCGATCAAATGATATGGAATAACTTTTCCATTAACGTTATATTCACTAAGATCTTTGCCCGTACCAATATCCATCCCCCTATAGATTTGCCTGCTATCTGCACTAATTATCTCTCCTTTTAGCGCCTCGGCCAATTTCACAGCAAGTTTGGTTTTACCAGATGCAGTTGGGCCCAAAATGATCAGTAAAGGATTTTGATGCATTATAAGTATAAAATATATTTTAAATTACCAGTATTATAAATCTCTATATACTCATCATCGATAGGCTCAGCAGGCAATCTATGAGCGAAATATCTAACTAAAGTATTTTGCTTTAGCCATATCTGCGAAGGAGGTGTAACTTGAGTGAGTTTAAACCCCGATTGCTCATAAGCTTTTCCTAATGACCAATCCCTGTCAGCATAACTCATTATATCATCTGGTTTATAACTCTTAACAAAATGTTGTAATAACTTGGTAAAACCTCCTATAACGGTATAGCCAGATAAACTGGCAAATCTGATTAGCTCAGCAGATCTATAGCCTGGACTAAGCCCCTTCATATACCTGAGATTACTAAAACAACCAACCGCAATGATCTGATCATCCAAACTTAGTCCAAATTTGTAATTAGATTTGGCCGATGCCTGCAAATGATTATTATTTAAGAAATCATCAGCCTGCTTTTGAGTAATTTGAATGATTTTAGTTTTACGAGCATGAATACGTTTATTCAGACCAAGAATAGAAGATATTCGGCCTATCACCTGTGCTTTTCTAGTCTCCCATATATCTTCCCATAAATGTACTACAGAAATATTTTTCAATTGATATTGCTCCTGCAACAATATCAGATCTTCAGGACGATAAGTATTTTTAAGTGAAATAAGATTAACTACAACTTGTCCCGCTCCAATAGATAGCAGTTTGTATTCCAGCGATCCAATATCATGTGTGGTAATACCAATATTCCCAAAACTGGTAATTACATCTTGTTGCCAAACTGGTTTTATACCCAACCTTTTTCTTTATAAAGTTTAAACCCAGCCGCCAGAGCTTCTTCTATTTGCAACATCAATGCGTCATCCAATTTTTTGATATGGAAACATGATTTACCATTTAACAACTTAAGCAGGTCAGGTCCAAAAATCTTTTTCATATCTGGCTCTGTGTATACAGGCATATAATAAAACCCAACATGCCCCTTTAATATAATTATACTTGCAAAGAAAACTTCATTTCTTTGCTTTCCTTCAATCACCACATTCTTGTCACTCCAAAGATCAAAGGAAGTTTCACTATTTACTCTATTACTAAAACCCACAGTAGCATAAGGCTGCAGCGATGCCCTAATGGTTTGAAAAATTTCTACAAAATCAGTTTTCATTGCTTTAAGTTATAGATGACTATCAAATAAACAACATCTATTTGTCAATATTGTTTAAGATTATAAGTTATCGGCTAACCACCATTTGCCAGAAGGATAATTCTTATTTAAAATTACAGATTCGCCCATTAATGGAGTAGCAATTTTCAAATTTTCTTCATTTGCCTTATTAACAACCCTTATAATTGGATCATTCCAGTCGTGCATAGCTAATTTAAATTTCCCCCAATGGACAGGCAGCAGAACCTTTGCGTTCAAATCTATTGCCGCCTGAACAGTTTGCTCAGGGAACATGTGTATTAAAGGCCAGTAGGTATTGTACTGTCCACATTCTAATATTGCGATATCAAACGGCCCGTAATGTTCTCCTGCATCTTTAAAATGCGTATCGTATCCCGAATCGCCCCCTAAATACAATTTATCTTTTGATGTTTGCAAAACAAATGCAGACCATACCGTCTGATTTCTTTTAAATGTCCTTCCAGTAAAATGACGGGCAGGAAGTGCGGTAAATTTCAATGTATTGTAAACAGTTTCCTCTCCCCATGACATTTCAGTAATCATGGAAGCAGGCACACCCCACTTCTCCAAATGTGATCCTACACCTAATGAAACAATAAAGTGCTTTGTTTTATTCTTTAATTTTAAAATGGCACCATAATCGAGATGATCATAATGATCATGGGTGATCAGCACAATGTCAAGTTCAGGGAAATCTTCGGCTTTTATAAAATCAGTTCCTAAAAACCTTTTGGTGCCAATAAAAGAAAATGGTGATGGCCTTTCGCTTAATACAGGGTCAACCAATATATTTTGTCCATCCGTTTGCACCAGATAAGAAGAATGCCCAAACCAGGTTATTTTAGTCTCTGAAGCATCTTGTACAAAATCTGGTTTAATGGTGGGTACAGGACTTTTAGGAGCCCCTTTTACATTGCCTCGTAACATTCCTTTTATCATGTCCCAATAACTTACGTTATCAGGTTTCATAGGGGTTGGCGACAAGTTTTCAAGTGCACCATTCCTATAATTAGGTAATTTTTTTATGCGTACTAAGCGAGCACCTTCGGGCACTCGTCCGAAAATAGGAAAGCTAAGTACCCAAACTGTAAACAGCACAAGTACAGCAATAAAAATCAGTATGGAATACATAATTTCCCTTTCATAGTGGTTAATGCAAGCGAATATACTTACAAAAAATTCTGATCTGTTAACTTACTTTTTCTTCCGGCTTCTCTTCTTTTGCAAACTTCTCTGCCAGGCCCATTCCCGATTGTAACAACTCATTAGTAATTGTCCTGGTATAATCAGTAATTTCAGCTTTAAAATCAGCTACCGACGCTCCGGAGCGGATTTCTTCCAATCTCTTTTCCCATTGTCCCGTTAACTCTGCCTGAGCAATTTTCTGATCTTTTACCACATCATAAACCGCTAAACCTTTGGTTGTAGGTACAAGATTTCTCTTTTCCCTAACAATATATTCGCGGTTAATCAGCGTTTCAATAATAGCAGCCCTGGTAGCTGGAGTTCCCAATCCGCTATCCTTCATTGCATACCGCAGTTCTTCATCTTCTATATCTTTCCCCGAGGTTTCAAGGGCTTTTAACAAGGATGCTTCATTATACAGCGGTTTAGGCTTTGTTTGCTTCTCAAGTAAAGCCTTATTTACAATTGGAAGCTCCTCGCCTGCCTTTACCTTCGGTAAAGATGGATTTTCTTCATCCTTCTTTTCGTCGTCCGATTCATTAAATACCGATCTCCAGCCGGCAGAACGAATTACCGTTCCATTTGCCATAAAAACTGAGCCGGCTTCAATTGTTATCTTTGTGATTTCTTTTACGCATTCCTGGTGGAACGCTTCAAGCATTCGGCCAACTACCATATCATAAATGGCCTGTTTATCGCCACTCAATTGGTAAGGAGATTCACCTGTAGGCAAAATAGCATGGTGATCCGTCACCTTCTTTGCATTTACACTTCTCTTATTTAAAGGTACTGTTTGTAGAAAATCGGCCTGCTTCCCAAAATCCTTATGCACCTTCAGCTTATCTATCAGATTAGGAACACCAGCGAAAACATCATCTCCAATATATCTGCTACCTGTACGCGGATAAGTAACCAATTTACTTTCATACAAGCCCTGTAACAGATTCAGTGTCTGATCTGCTGTAAATCCTTTGCGCTTGTTGGCTTCTTGCTGTAAACTACTTAAATCATGTAATAAGGGAGGTGGCTCTTTTCTTGGCTTCGCTTCAACTGTTAAAATCTTACCTCCATTTGGAAAACCAGAGGCAACGTCCTCAATTTTTGTGAACAGTTCTTCTGCCTCCTCCTTCTTATCAAAGTTATTTACAGAGATTGCTTTAAACAACTGACCCTCCTTGTCTAGCTGTATTGCAAGCTGATAATATAGTTGGGGCACAAAATTCTTAATTTCCAGAAAGCGGGAGCAGATCATTGCCAAAGTAGGTGTTTGAACCCTTCCCAATGAAAGCACCGACCGCGCTCCTGCTGATATACTAAGTGCCTGCGTTGCATTCATCCCTACTAGCCAATCTGATTCAGATCTGCAATGTGCCGAATTAAAAAGTGTATCGTAATCAGTTCCTGGTTTTAGATTTCTGAAACCTTCCTTAATGGCTTCGTCAGTTTGCGACGAAATCCACAATCTTTTGAAAGGTTTTTTACATTTCAAAAAATAGTAGATATAGCGGAAAATAAGCTCACCTTCCCGCCCGGCATCCGTTGCCACAATAATTTCAGTAGCTTCATCAAATAGTTTCTTAATGATGTCCAATTGTTTCCTAACACCCGGATCTTCCACCAACCCATCCTTGGTTTTTATTTTTCTAATGCCAAGCTTAAATTTTTTAGGCAGCATAGGTAAATGCTGCCTCCTCCATCCAATAAAGCCATACTCCTGAGGGGGAGCCAGTTGAAGCAAATGCCCAAATGCCCAGGTAAAAGAATATCCCTTACCTTCTATATAGCCGTCTTTTTTTGTAGTAGCACCGAAGACTTTAGCCAACTCACGAGCCACTGAAGGCTTTTCTGCAATAACAATCTTCATAATTATTCAAAAATATCTAAACCAACTTTAAATGTGTTGCAATGTGCATCCACTATATCTTTTATATCCGGCGAATACCCTCCGCCCATACTTACCTGAACTGGTAAACTATTATTTTTACAAAACTGCAATACTATCCTATCTCTTTCCATACAAGCGGCTTTTGATAAAGCGAGCTTACCTAACTTATCGCTTTTAAGTACATCTACTCCTGATAAGTAAAATACAAAATCAGGTTTATGTTTTAGAAGCTGTGGCAAAAGCGACTTTAATTTACTCAAGTACAATTCATCTTCAATTCCATCCTCCAAAGCTATATCTAAATCAGATTGCTCTTTTCTAAAAGGGAAATTTTTATCCCCATGCATAGAGAAGGTGAACACACGTGGTTCATTACTAAAGATTTCCGCTGTACCATTTCCCTGATGAACATCTAAATCTACAATTAAGATGCGATTAGCTAAACCATTATTCAGCAAATAATTGGCTGCTATGGCCTGGTCGTTTAACAAACAAAATCCCTCGCCCCAATTACTACCGGCATGATGCGTCCCGCCTGCAACATTAAAAGCTATACCAAACTGCTTCGCATACAGAGCACCATCAATCGTTCCCTGGGCAATCCTTACCTCGCGCTCTACCAACTGTGCTGTTAAAGGAAACCCAATCCTTCGCTGTTCCTTTACAGGAAGCGTTAAATCCCTTAGCTCCCCCCAATACTCATCCTTATGAGTCAGCAAAATCACCTCTTCACTTACTTTATCGGGAGCAAACAGGTTCGTCCTGCTTATAAAGCCCTGATGCAATAACTGCTCGGGGATTAACTCATACTTAAGCATAGGGAAGCGATGCCCCTCTGGTAAAGGATGTGCAAATAATGGATGCCAGGCAATTTTAACCATCTTATCGCAATATTTGCTCTACATGCTTTTCAATGTTATTACAAATCTCGTCAACAGGCAAATCATTTGCATCAGATCCAAAAGGGTTTTCAATCTCTTCAGCAATAAGCTCCAAACTGGCCAGCACATATAATATGAACGGTACAATGGGAACCACAAAGTAACCTAAGCTAAACACCCAGCCAAATGGCAAAGTAATTACATATATGAAAATGAATTTCTTAATGAAAGCACTATAAGAATACGGAATAGGTGTATTCTTAATACGCTCACAGCCACCACATATATCAGTAAACTGCTGAACATCCGCATTAAGTATAATTAACTGTTCCTGACTAATAGTTCCTGCTGCCTGCAATTCAAAAACTTTAGACGAAATGCTGGCTGCTACCTGATTAGGAATGTGCTTCCCACCATCAACTTCAATAAGGAAACTGTTTTTGCCGAAATACTGCTTTTCCCTTAAATGCTCTTTTAAAGCAAAGGCATATTTTGGAATTCCGTATTCAAAAAATTCTACATGTTCTTCTTTTAATTTTAACGAATTAATCTTTATTGCAAAATTACGGCTCACATTGGTTAGTGCCCCTAAAAGCCTCCGGCCTTCCCACCACCTGTCGTAAGAAGTATTAGTCCTAAATACCAATAACATGGAGATTACAAAACCAAGCAAGTTGTGCATCATTCCTATATTTTTCACATAGGTGGTTTCTGCGAGCTTCAGGTAATTAAGCTCTAAAAATGCAATTATGGCCGAAAAAATAGCTACGCTAATCATTAGCGGCCACAATTTTCTAATTGTATCCGCCTTATGAACATGAAAGATAAAAGTGAACCAGTCTTTTGGATTATAGTTTATCATATTAAAATCTCTTAAATAGTATTAAATAATACCTTTAGTAATCTGTAATAAAAGTTCGCCTGTGCGAAACACATCTTCAAATGAATTATACAAAGGAACCGGACTCAGTCTGATCACATTAGGTTCCCTCCAATCACCAAGAACATTATTTGCTATTAGTTTCTCGAAAATCTCTTTTCCTTTCTGTTTTGCAATAATAGATACCTGAGCACCGCGCTCATCTTCATTGTCAGGAGTTACAATCTCAAACTGCTCATAACCCAACAACTTATCAACCTGATTTACAACATAAAACAAATAAGAAGTTAAAGTTTTACTTTTAAGTCTTAATGGCTCAATAAACCCTGCTTTTTCGAAAATCTGCAATGAGGCAAAGTACAATGCCATAGGCATTACCTGAGTACAACTCACTTGCCATCCATCCGCACCCGCTTCAGGCAAAAAGCCCTTCTCCATTTTAAATCGTTTCGCTTCCTGATATCCCCACCATCCTGCAAAGCGGTTCAATGTGGTATCTGTAAAATGCTTTTCATGAACAAAAATGCCACTTATTCCACCTGGTCCTGAGTTTTGATATTTATAAGAACACCAACAAGCAAAGTCGACACCCCAATCGTGTAATTTTAACGGAACATTGCCTGCAGCATGTGCCAGATCAAAGCCTACAATAGCCCCTGCAGCATGTCCTGCCTTGGTTATGGCTTCCATATCGAACCACTGCCCGGTAAAGTAATTTACCCCACCAAATAACACTAAAGCTACCTCATCCCTATGTTCGGCAATCTGTGCTAAAATATCGTCTGTTCTTAATGTATATTCACCTGTTCTTGTGGCCACCTCAACAATCGCTTTTTCAGGATCATATCCATGAAAACGAACCTGGCTTTCAACTGCATACTGATCTGATGGAAAGGCACCCGCTTCCATGATGATCTTGAACCTGCCTTTAACGGGCTTATAAAAACTGACCATCAACAAGTGCAAATTAACCGTTAAAGTATTCATCGGACAAACCTCATTAGCGCCTGCCCCAACCAACGGACCCATCAGTTTTTTTAACTCTTTATGATAGAACATCCACGGATTATCACCTTCAAACCAACCCTCTACAGCCAGGTTATGCCAGTTGTTTAATTGCTCATCAACAACCTTACGTACAGCTTTAGGTTGCAATCCTAAAGAATTACCACACAGATAAATAAATGGCTTTCCATTTTGTTGTGGGAATAAGAAATCATGCCTAAACCCATTAAGCGGATCTGCCTGATCCATGCGTTGAGCAAAGGCTAAGTTGTTCTCAAAATTCATCGATTCAAATATCAATAAAAAAGGCAGATAATTAAATCACCTGCCTCATTTGTTATCAACAATAGTTGTTTTACCTACTATAAAAATCAGTTTTATTTGTTTGGCTTACTCACAAATTTATTCCCCCTGATGTAATATCTCCATGGAAGCAAAGCATGATCTTCGGCATAATCAACACCGACTCTTGCAGATGAAACAATCTGATCGCCAGGGAAAACAATCCCGTTATCTTCAATCCATATCTCATCCCCCAATAGATCTTTTGCATTTAAGCCTTTATCTATTCCCATAGCTTTTGAAAGCGCTCCGGGACCTGCAGTAATATTAGGCTTTAATATTGCCATACTCCTTCTCCTAAGCATTATATCTATTCCCTGCACTGGTTCAATACCTCTAATTAAAACAGCATGAGGAATACCCTTTGGGGCAGTAACTACATTAAAGAGATGATGAATACCATAGCAAAGATAAACATAAGACAAGCCACCCTCTTCATATATAACCTGAGTACGGTTTGTAAATCGTCCTCCATACGCATGAGATGCCTTATCTTCTATTCCTTTATAAGCCTCTGTTTCAACTATAACTCCCCCGGTCAGTTCGCCATCAATTCTGGTAAACAACAGCTTGCCAAGCAACTGCACAGCAAGATCATTTACATCGGTATTTTGATAAAAAGAATAGGCTAACTTAGGCATCTATTAAACTAACTATCTCCTTTAAGTACTTAGCGTCAATCTCATCAAAATGAGAAAGATATTCACTATCTACATCTAATACACCTATAATTTCATTTTTATTAAAAACAGGTAAAACAATTTCTGACCGTGAAGCAGAAGCACAAGCAATATGACCAGGAAATGCATCCACATCTGGCACTATCAAAGTCTCCGCCTGTTCCCACGAAGCACCACAAACACCTTTACCCTTTTTGATTCTGGTACAAGCCACAGGGCCCTGAAAAGGCCCAAGCACCAACTCATCGCCTTTTACAAGGTAAAAACCTACCCAAAACCACTTAAACTGTTCTTTTAAAGCTGCTGCAATATTAGCCAGGTTAGCAATCTGATCGTTCTCTCCACTTATCAAAGCCTTGATCTGCGGAATCAATGAGCGGTATTGCTCTTCCTTACTAATATCGGTTATTATACGTAAATCCTCTGCCATTTTAATCTATGTAAATGATTTGCAAAAATACAAAACCAGGTAGTCAATACTGCCATCTATGGGTAAAAGCCTAATTAAAATCCCTAAATTTGCAATTTTAACTACCATATTAACCATAAAGATGAATAAGAAAACCTTAATTATCACTTCACTCCTTACGCTCGGAATAATCCAATCGGGTTATAAGCCATGGGAAGAAGGAATGTTCCCATTAAGCGAAATCCACAAACTTGACTTAAAAAAGGCTGGTTTAAAAATTGACCAAAACAACATATATAATCCAAAAGGCACCAGCCTGGTAGATGCACTGGTAAATGTTGGCGGCTGTACAGGATCTTTCGTTTCAAATGAAGGCTTAATCATCACCAACCACCACTGCGCCTTCAGCGCAGTACAACTTGCCAGCACTGCCGAGCATGATTACCTGACAAACGGATTTGTCGCCAAAACACGTGAACAGGAAATTGAAGCAAAAGGACTAACATGCCGCATAACTGACAGTTACGAAGATGTATCTGATCGCGTTTTAGGTGCTGTGGCACAAATAGAGGATCCTGCTTCACGATTAAAAATGATCAATGATGTAATGAAAAACATCGTTATCGAAGCAGAAAAGAAAGACCCAAGTATTAAAGCAGAGGTATCAGAAATGTTTATCGGAAAAACCTATGTGTTATTCCGTTACAAAACCATTCAGGATGTAAGACTTGTATACGTACCTAACAGACAAATCGGCGAATTTGGCGGCGAAACAGACAACTGGGTATGGCCTCGTCATACCGGAGATTTCTCTTTTATGCGTGCTTACGTAGCACCTGACGGCTCTCCTGCTAAATTCTCCAAAGACAACGTACCCTACACGCCTAAAAAATTCTTAAAAGTAAATCCTAAAGGCACTAACGAGGAGGATTTTGTTTTCATTTTAGGATATCCGGGAAAAACATTCCGCCATCGTCCGGCTGCATTTATAGAGTATCAGGAAAAGTTCCTGCTGCCTTACGTATCTAACCTATATGATTTCCAGAATTCAACAATGGAAACTATTGGTAAAAAAGACAAGACTACTGAAATTAAACTGGCAACCCGTATAAAAAGAAACGCTAATGTTTTAAAGAACTACAGAGGTAAACTCCAGGGGCTAAAAGGGATAGATCTAATCTCAAAAAAGAAAAAGGAAGAAGAAGCTCTAATTCAGTTCATCAACAACAATGTTAGCGCTAAAGCAAAATACGGAAGCCTGATGACCGAAATAGACAATCTGTATAAACTTATCAATACTGATGCCCAACGCGATCTTTGGCTTACACAGATTTATAGCTCAACAAACCTTTTAACGGTTGCTAAAAATATAAACCTGTTCAAAACCGCTCTTAAAGCGCAGCCTGCAGCTCAAAAGCAAGACTTCTTTGATCAGAACATCCAAAAGCTTAAACAAACCTTATCAAGCACCTATGAATCGTATGACATAGACGCAGACAGAAAGATATTAAAAAAAATGCTTGAAGACGCGTCTCAGTTTAGCCCAATCCAAAAAGTAACAGCTGTTAACAAAATCACCAGTAAGGGAGCCGACAGCAATGATGTGATCGATCAATATGTCGAAAGTGTTTTTGAAGTATCCAAGCTAAAAGAAGCCAATTACGTTTTAAACGTACTACTTCAGTCGCCAAAATCGATTTCTACATATAATGATGGACTACTTCTCTTTGAGGATGATATCGCAAAACAGATCAACGAGTTAAAACCAGAAAAAGACCGCAGAGATGGACTATTAAACAAGCTTATGGGCGACTATGTAAACATCAAAGAAAAGTTCTTAAACAAAGACTTCATTCCCGATGCAAACAGTACTCTTAGATTAACCTATGGCTATGTTAAGGGGTACTGGCCTGCAGATGCCTCATACATGAGACCATACACCACAATAAAAGGAATACTTGAAAAAGGCGCAACAGGGAATCCAGAATTTGCTTATCCAGAGCAAATCAAAACACTTTGGAACGCTAAAGATTTTGGTCCATACGCAAAGAAAGACCTTAATGATGTCCCCGTTTCTTTCCTTTACAACATGGACACTACCGGCGGAAACTCAGGCTCTCCTATTATGAATGCCTATGGCGAGCTGGTAGGCGTTAATTTTGACCGTGCATTTGGAGCAACAATAAACGACTATGCATGGAATGACAGCTACAGCAGATCAATTGGCGTAGACATTCGTTATGTACTATGGGTTGCTTCAAAAATTGACAAAGCTGATTTTCTTGTAAAAGAAATGGGCGTTAAACTTTAATCTACAGATTCATAAAATAACCATCAAAAAAAAGTCGCCAGACAAAATGAAAGGCGACTTTTTTTCAATGCAAAATCAAATTTCTTACTTAATAAATTACAGAAAGCATGAGAGTAATAGCAGAACTTCCACATCCAGAATGCAAGATCACCTTGTTTAATATGAACCAAAAATACATTATCAAATTTGAGCAGGGAACCCTCGAACAAAGCTATAAATTATCAGAACTGGACCTCAGTGGAGGAGGGGCAAACGAGATCTTTCAAATCCTTGATGAGGCTTTTATTGCCACCGTGGTTGAACGATTTAAGAGCATGAGAAGTGATTTTTCGGCAGCATATAACAGACAGCAGTACTAGTACACCAAAACAAACACAACTATCTGTAATACAGATATATTAATCAATAAACAGAATATTATTCTGCGTTTTAACACCATCGAAACACCTAAAGCACACACTTAAATAACTAAACACTTAAACAAAATAGATTTAAATACACTGTTTTACAGATAATTAAATAAACACACAATATAATGTTCTGCCATCAATAATTGCCAAATATATGAGAGGTTTAGCAAAAAAATAGATTTTCAAACCCAGCGCGCTCCAAATAATTAATTGGTGGTATGGAGAATAATTTGAACCTTTGTGAAGATGAAAAATCAAATTAAAGTAATTTATATGAGAACTAAAATTAATACTTTGCTGGCATCCGCTCTGATAATTGCAACGGTACTTCTATCTTGCAATAACATTAAAGAATCCATCGAACGTGATCTTTTCATTACCCCTGCCGATGGTATATCTTTTACGATACCAAAGATCACAAGTACCGAATCAGGAACAATACTTGGAGATCTCAATGTAAAAAACTTAAATCTCGATTCTTTGATCAATAAAGAATCATCAAGGTTCGGATTAAGTAATGTAAAAAACATACGCATCAAGGAATTCAACTTAGAGCTTTTGGATGCAGATAGTTTAAACAATATTCAAAACATAGAAAACATAATTGTCAAACTTAAGACATCCGGCCAAGCAGATCAATCAATTGCTACAGTAAATCCCCCAAATACTCGGGCCACTAAACTTAGCATTCCAATAACCTCTGGAAGTTCAGATGTAAGAAGCTTCCTTACCTCCTCTTCATTCACCTATAATCTTTCAGCCAAATTAAGAACAGCTACCACTAAGGAATTAAAGGCACGCGTAAAAGTAACCTATGCCATTAGGGTTGGTTTATAAAAAATAGTTATGGTTTAACTTCCCGTTAAGCATCTAGTTGTTTCAAATATTGATTCTTAACCAGAAATTTAGTATATTTGCACAAACGGGATATCATTATACTATTCTCTTAATATTTACTTGCCAATCAAACCTTTTGATTGGGTTTCAATTCCTCCTGGCTACTGGTCCGTTGTCGCCCGAGAATTAATTATATTAAGCCATTTTAACAGTAAACAATAAGTTTACATGTTGGCAAACAGGTAAAACCAGAGGAGAGTTATTTTTTAACTAATACATTGAATTTATGGCTAAATCTCAGGCTACCTTCATGAAGAAGCAACTAGAAAAAAACAGACAAAAGAAAAAAGAAGATAAAGAGCAACGTAAACTTGAGCGTCAACAGAATTCCTCTGGTGGTGATCTTGAAAGCATGATGGCCTATGTTAACGAGTGGGGAGAAATTGTATCCACTCCGCCAGAGAAAAAATAATTTAGCCTTTAAAAGCTAAAATCTCCAAAAGGATTCTTATTGTTTCAATAAGGGTCTTTTTTTTTACAACACTATTTCGTCTTCATCTCTCCTTCTTCTTCAATAATCTCCTCATTAAAAGGAACAATGAACCCAAATGAAATGAGAGTTAATAAAAAGGAATAACTTTTGCAAGTCAGCATATGTCAGGTTAATTTATTCAATCCCTCTCAAATGTTTACAGACCAAATATTAATTACCCAAAACAAACTAACAGTTCACCAGTTATTTAATATTGCTGCTCAGGATTTTCCAGAAATTACTGCCATAGTTTTTGGCGAAAAGTCTATTACCTACCGTGAATTAAATAATAGCGCCGAAAATTTAGCAACTGTTATCTTAAACCAGGCTTTTGATCAGCAAATTATTGGGATAAGCGCAACTCGCTCAATAGAAATGATCGTTGGATTATTGGCAATTCTAAAAGCAGGAAAAACCTATTTGCCATTAGACTCCAGCTATCCTGAAAACAGGCTATTACAGATTATAGAAGACTCTGGAGTAAATACATGTATCTCGTTGCTAAACGAATCTAACACCTTTGCGAATCTGGGGCTTCATGTTATAATTTCAGATAAATCATACGCTGAAACGACTAAAAACGACAATTTTCTGCAATCTGAAAATGGATGCATTCTTTATACATCGGGCTCCACAGGGAAACCAAAAGGAGTATGTATCAGTCATAAAAGCCTTAGTAATTTTTTAATATGGCAAAAAGATCATGCGCTTAATGGTAAAGGCATTAACGCGCTGCAGTTTTGTCACCTCAGTTTTGATGCATCATTTCAAGAGATTTTCGTTCCATTAACCACAGGCGCTACACTTTACCTTATTAACGATGACTATAGACTTGATGGCACAAAACTTTTAGATTTTATTATCTCAAATAAGATAAACAAAGCCTTTTTACCTTATGTTACGCTTCAATATTTAACAGAAGCTGCTACAAAAGAACAGAGGTTTCCAGCCAATTTAAAAGAGTTAATAACCGGCGGAGAACTACTTAAAATCACACCCAATATAAGAGAATTCTTTTCTTCTATTTCCAATTCATGTTTGGTAAATGTGTACGGACCAACCGAAACAACCATATGGGTAACGGAACTAAAGCTCAAAGGCAACCCAAATAGTTGGGCATCAATACCCACAATTGGGGAAACAATAGCACAGTCATCCATTTATTTTATTGATGAAAAATTAACTTTTCTTGAAAATGAAGAAATTGGTGAAATATGTATTTCAGGCCCCTGCCTGTCAAATGGATATTTTAATCAGCCAGACCTAACAAATGAGAAATTCGTTGAACTTACCCACCCAACCCTGGGGCAAATTAAGGTTTATAGAACCGGGGATCTCGGTAAGCTTTTAGACAATGGAGAAATAGAGTTTAAAGGTAGGAAAGACGGTCAAATTAAAATCAGAGGTAACAGGGTTGAACTAGGCGAAATCGAGGTTGCTCTGATGAAAGAAGAAAGTGTTAACCAGGCTATAGTGATATTAAGAGAAGACTACCCAGGCAGAAAAGCATTGGTAGCCTACCTAACAGGGAATAAGGCCATTGGAGACAGTAATAAGGTTAGATACCATATAAGTAACCTCCTACCTGATTACATGATTCCATCGGGCTTTGTTTGGCTCGAAGACTTTCCTAAAACAACAAGTGGAAAAGTAGACAGGAAAGCGCTACCAAAACCAGACCTTAAAAGACCTGAGCTAAATGTCCTGTATAAAACCCCAAAGACAAAACTTGAAAAGGATGTTATAGGCTTATTTATCGATATATTCCAATATGATAAAATCGGAACTGAGGACAATTTTTTTGAGCTTGGAGGCAATTCTCTTCTTGCTCAAAAAACAGTAGCAGAGCTAAAGTATCAATTCAATTATCATTTACCTATAACCAAATTATACCAATACCCTACTGCTGCTGGGATAGCCGAATTTCTTGAAAACAAGGCTCCTGAACAGGCCGTCTTAGTTAAAGAAAATAAGCATACAGGTGATTCGCATGATATAGCCATAATAGGAATGGCAGGTAGGTTCCCAGGAGCTGAAACTATTAACGACTTATGGGCTTTACTTATCGAGGGTAAAGAAACTACCAAATTTTTCAGTAATGAAGAACTGGATCTCAGCATCTCCGATCGTATAAAAAATGATAAAGCATATGTTAGCGCGAGAGGGATAATTAAAGATGCGGAAAAATTTGATCCTGCCTTTTTCGGAATTAATCCAAAACTGGCAGATTTGATGGATCCGCAGCAAAGAATATTCTTAGAGATAGCTTGGGAAGTATTGGAAAAAACGGGGCATTTATTCCCAGTTTATTCTAAAAAAATCGCCATTTATGCAGGCAGCGGAAGTAACACTTATTATGTAAACAATTTATTACAATTTCCCGATTTAATAGAAAACGTTGGAAGCCTGCAAGTACTTACAGTAAACGAAAAAGATTACATTGCTTCAAGAACGGCTTATCATTTAAACCTAAAGGGGCAGGCTGTTAGTGTGAACTCTGCCTGCTCAACCTCATTACTTGCGGTAGCAGAGGCGGTAAATAGTCTGCGTTCCGGACATTGTGATGCAGCTATCGCTGGGGCCTCCAGCATCACCTCTCCTATTAACAGCGGACACATTTATCAGGAAGGCAGTATGTTGAGTGCTGATGGCCATTGCCGTCCGTTTGATAATGATGCTACAGGAACTGTATTTAGTGATGGTGCCGGTGTTGTTCTACTCAAAAGATTAACAGACGCCAAACGTGATGGTGATGTTATTTACGGCGTTATTAAGGGCGTTGGATCAAACAACGATGGGGCAGAAAAAGGAAGCTTTACAGCCCCGAACACTGAAGGACAGGCAAATGCAATTAAAGAGGCGATAATAGATGCAGGTATTGATGCCTCAGAAATCAGCTATATTGAAACACATGGCACCGGAACCCCAATTGGCGACCCAATTGAATTTGACGGATTGGTTAAAGCTTTTGGTCATCAGCATAAAACTCAATTTTGTGCTATAGGATCAATTAAAAGCAATTTCGGACACCTAACACAGGCCGCAGGAGTAACGGGTTTAATTAAAGCCTGTCTGTCTCTACATCACAAGAAACTACCTGCTTCTTTAGGATACAAACAAGGAAATAAAAACATCGACTTTCTAAACAGCCCATTTTATGTTAACAATAGTCTGAGTGATTGGACATGTGAAGCTAAAAGAATTGCAGGCGTAAGTTCATTTGGCGTAGGGGGAACAAATGTACATGTGATCATTGAAGAATATGAAAATCCGGAATCAGGATCATCAACAGGAAGACCGTACGACTTAATTACCTGGTCGGCAAAATCAGAAAACAGCAGAGAACAATATGCTTTATCAATATCTAATTATGTAAAAAAGAATAAAGACATCAATATTGCAGATATTGCTTATACCCTTCAAAAAACAAGGAACGACTTCTCTTATAGAAGGTTTGCAGTTGTAAACAACATTGAATCTATTGTAAGTCAATTCGATTTGGAACTGCCTAAAACAGGCACAACAAATAATCTTCGCGAAGTACCTGACGAAGTTGTATTTACGTTCCCAGGTCAAGGTGCACAATACTTGAACATGGCTGCTGATCTATATAAGGACGAGTCCATATTTAGAGAAGCTGTAGATCGCTGTGCGGAAATACTTAAGCAATATATAGATCTGGATATTAGAGAGATCATATTTACCAACCCAGCTAATGAAGAAGCAGAAAAACTATTAAAACAAACCAGGTATACACAACCTGCATTATTTGTAATTGAATATGCACTTGCCAGACTATGGATGAATTGGGGTATTACTCCCACTCTGCTTTGCGGTCATAGTATTGGAGAGTATGTTGCAGCACATCTTTCGGGAGTTTTTTCATTAGAGGATGGATTAAAACTAATTGCAGTCAGGGGGGCAATGGTTAATGCACTTCCTGCCGGATCTATGTTATCTGTAAGAACCGAATCAGATCAAATAACCAGCTTCTTAACCGAAGGACTATCTATCGCAGCAGTAAACAGTCCTAAACTTTGCGTTATAGCAGGTCCGGAAAATCAAATACTTGAATTCAGCAAGCTACTGGATACTAAAGAGATCCCTAACAAACTACTCTTTACAAGCCATGCTTTCCATTCATCTATGATGGACCCGATAGTGGATGATTTTCAAAAAGTAGTTTCTGGAATATCACTTTCTGTCCCTAAAACGCCAATAATATCAACAGTTACCGGTTCACTGCTAACTGATGAAGAGGCAATAAATCCACAATATTGGGCAAGCCACTTAAGAAACACGGTACAATTTTCTACAGCTATTGATACAATACTTACTTACAATTCTCCAATTTTTCTGGAGGTGGGTCCTGGATCGGTAACTACAACCCTTGTAAGGCAAATTGCTGCACTAAAATCAACTTCTGTAAGGGCCATGCAGAGCCTGGCAAATAATGAGAACGATTATTGCATTATATTAAACACATTAGGTCAGCTTTGGAATTGTGGCCTACAACCAAATTGGGATAATTTTTATAACGATCAGCAAAGATTATTATTAGATCTTCCAACCTATCAGTTTGATAGAAAAAAGCACTGGGTGGATGCAATTAACAAAATAACACCCGACGACAACAACTATAAACCAAACAACAACACTCTTGCAATGAAAAAAAATAACCTGGCAATAAAAATCAGACAAGTATTAGAAGATGCATCTGGAATTGAAATGCAAAATGTTGCCGCCAATCAAAACTTCGTTGAAATAGGATTGGACTCTTTATTACTTACTCAGATAGCAATCTCCTTGAAAAGAGAATTTAATTTACCTATTACCTTCAGGAAATTAAATGAAGAGTATCCAACTATTGAATCATTAACAGATTACATAGATAAAAATACCGTTCAGGAAAACCCTGCCCCAATACAAAACAATACTCCGGTTCTTAATGGAAATAATCATCAGGTTATTGCTCCTGTTTCATTTGGAAACTCTACCGATTACAACAATTCGGCACTTGGACTTATTGCTCAACAGTTAGAAATCTTATCTAAACAGGTTTTGTTAATGAATGGGAATAATCATATAGCGCCCCCTATTGCAGTAGAACCACCAAAGGCCAAACAGCAAGAGGAATCAGAGCTTACCATTCAAGAAAAATCTGAAATTCAGAAACCGTTTGGGGCAACACCTAAAATAGATCGTCAATCAACCGAACTTAACCAAACTCAATTAAGCTTTCTCGAAAAATTAATCGAGCGCTATAATCACAAAACACTTAAAAGCAAAAAATATGCAGCCGAAAGCCGGAATTACATGGCTGACCCAAGAGTTGTTTCAGGCTTTAAACCCTTAACCAAAGAACTAATTTATCCTATTGTAATAAACAAATCAAGTGGCAGTAAAATGTGGGATCTTGATGGCAATGAATATATAGATGTGTTAAACGGATTTGGCTCTAACTTGCTTGGTTATCAACCGGAGGTTATCAAAAAGGCAATGCATGACCAAATTGAAAATGGATATGAAGTAGGCCCGCAGCACGAGCTTGCTGCAGAAGTAAGTAAATTAGTATGTGAATTTACAGGGTTCGACAGGTCGGCGCTTTGCAGTACAGGTTCTGAAGCAGTGCTTGGATGTATTAGAATTGCAAGAACGGTTACCGGAAGGTCTTTAATTGTGGCCTTTACAGGATCATACCATGGCATTATTGATGAAGTATTGGTTAGAGGTACAAAAAAATTAAAATCATTTCCTGCAGCAGCCGGCATAATGCCCGATGCTGTAAAAAATATACTTGTTCTCGATTATGGAACAGACGAAGCTTTAGCTATAATCAGAGAGAGAGCAGATGAGATCGCTGCAGTCCTAATTGAGCCGATACAAAGCAGACGTCCTGAGTTTGTACCAATAGATTTTGTTAAAGAAGTAAGAAAAATCACTACTGCCAGCGGATCAGCTTTAATATTTGATGAGGTAATTACAGGTTTCAGAATGCATCCTGGCGGTGCACAGGCATTGTTTAATGTACGTGCAGATCTTGCTTCTTACGGTAAAGTGGTTGGCGCAGGAATTCCTATTGGTGTTATTGCCGGTAAAAAGGAATTCATGGATGCGCTTGATGGAGGAACCTGGAATTATGGAGATGGTTCATATCCAGAGGTTGGTGTAACTTACTTTGCAGGAACATTTGTTCGTCACCCCTTAGCTTTGGCTTCCGCAAAAGCGTCATTAATATACATGAAAGAAAAAGGTCCTAAATTACAATTGGAGCTAAATGAAAAAGGAGACCACATTGCCAGAACACTTAATAAGGAAATAGAAAAAAGACAACTTCCATTCTTTGTTGCCAATTACGGATCATTATGGAAGGTTAAGTTCAACGAGGAGATTCCATACAGTGAATTGATGTTTACCCTAATGAGAGAAAAAGGAATCCATATACTTGACGGGTTCCCATGCTTTGTTACAGAAGCAACATCGTACAGCGATATTGAGCAATTGATCAAATGCTTTATAGAGAGTATGGATGAAATGATTAATGCCGGTTTCTTTTTGCGCGGGCCGGTTACAGAGTCCAATTCAAAAACATATTCAAAATTCGGCACAGATAAAATCGTGATCAATGCCGATAATCCGCCTGTCAGAGGAGCCAGACTAGGAAAGGATGTTGAGGGAAATCCGGCATGGTTCATTAAAGATGAACAGAATAAAGATCAATATTTACAGATACGTTTTTAACGCAGTTACTAATGAATAAAGATTTTGAATATGTTGCTGTAGATTTTAATCCCTTTGGTGAAAATGAGATTGAAAAAGTAACAATTACCAACGAACCGCAAAGAGAATTATGGTTATCCTGCATTTTAGGTGGCAATGAAGCAAGTCTGGCCTACAATGAATCTGTTTCACTTGAGTTAAGAGGGGTTTTCTATCAGGATGCATTTAAAAAAGCTATCAATAGCCTAATTGCCAGGCACGAAGCGCTAAGATCTACTGTCAGTAAAAATGGAGAAAACTTAATAATATACAAAGAACTCTCCTCATCAATCATTATTGACGATTTAACCGCTATTGATTCTGATAAAAGATTGAACAATTTTCATGAATTTATTCGCAAGGAAATGGCTACTCCTTTTGATCTCTATGAAGGTCCATTATTTAGAATATACCTGCACAAGATTGAAGAAAACGTTCATTATTTTACTTTAATAATACACCATATTATTGGCGATGGCTGGTCAATTGGAATTATTCTGGAAGACCTAAGTAAAATGTATAACTCCTACGTACATGGTACTTTGCCTCAATTAGAGCCGGCAGAACAAATCAGTGATTATACCTTACAACAGATTAACTTCACAAATAGCAGTGAATATATTGAAACACAGAATTTCTGGATCAACAAGTATAAAAATAACGTTCCTGCACTTAACTTACCCATAGATTATACACGGCCTTCGGTTCGTACTTATACCGGTCAACGAAATGATTACATTCTGAACAATGATTTATTGAATCCAATAAAGTTGTTATCATCAAAGGCGGGTAGTAGTGTAGTAATTACTCTTCTAAGCGTATTCGAAATCTTATTACATCACCGAACAGGGCAACAAGATATTGTTGTTGGTCTTCCATCATCTGGCCAGGCTGCAACAGGAAACTTTGGCCTGGTTGGTCATTGCGTAAATTTACTACCACTTGACAGCAAAGTTGATCCGAAATCTTCTTTCTTAGATTATTTAAAAAGAAGAAAGGGTGAAGTGTATGATGCTTACGATTTCCAAAGACTAACTTTTAGTGAATTGCTCAAAAAGTTACCCATTAAGAGGGATAAAGCTCATATACCACTGGTTCCTATTGTTTTTAACATAGACATGGGTATGGATGAAAAGGTATCATTTGATGGTTTAACGCATAGACTCTTTTCCAATGCAAGAGTGGCTCAAACCTTCGAAATTTCTTTAAATGTTACCGGTTCAAAAAATGCAATGACATTTGAATGGGCGTATAATACGAATTTATTCAGTTCCGATACCATCGACAGTATGATGTCGGAATTTGAATCATTATTAAAAACCATAACAGATAATCCTGAAGTAATTATCAAAGAGTCATTAATAAACAAGAATCCGTTCCCTACAACAATAAATCAGACTCCAATTGCCGACACAACAATTCTGGACCTGTTTAACCAAAGAGTTATCGACAGCCCGGATAGTAATGCTGTAGTATATGAGGGTAAAAAATTAACCTACGCTCAGTTAAACGAAAAGTCTAATCAACTGGCAAACTATTTAATTAGCAAAGGAGTCAAAAAAGAAACGCTTGTCGCAATTTGCATAAAACCATCTTTAGAGACTATAATTGGAATAATCGGAATTATAAAGGCTGGGGCAGCTTATATTCCAATTGACCCTGAATTCCCTGAACAGAGGATTAGCTATATGATTTCTGAATCGACAGCAAGCATGTTAATATGCGACACTGAAACGATAAAACGAATTAAGGAAGCAGGCAATAGAGAATTGATTTGCCTGGACGATAGTGAAAGTCCGATATGGCATACTACCACAGTCAACCCTGCCATCAAAATACTACCTGAAAATCTGATCTATATCATTTACACCTCTGGCTCAACCGGAAACCCTAAAGGAGTTATGATTGAGCATGGATCAATAATGGACTATTTTGAAGGATTAAATTCAAAATTAAATACACTAAAAGACTGTAAAAGTTTTGCACTTGGGTCTACAATAGCAACAGATTTAGGAAATACTGTTCTGTTCAGTGCTTTAATATCGGGTGGAGAGTTACATCTATTTGCTAAAGACAGATTCAACAATCCTGAGTATATACATCAGTATTTTAATGATTACAATATTGATTGTTTAAAGATCGTTCCTTCGCACTGGAGGTTTTTAAGGAATCAGAGCAATTTCCTTTTACCTTCAAAACTATTAATGTTTGGCGGAGAATTATTGCCTGGCGAGTATATTAAAGAAATCCGAAAAGCCAATAGTAAATGTGTGGTTGTAAATCACTACGGACCTACCGAAACTACAATAGGTAAGCTAATACACGTGGTAGATAAAAACGTTGATTATCCAACATCAGCTCCCATTGGTAAACCTTTTGGAAATACCGTCCCTCATGTTCTCAATAAAGATGCAAATTATTGTGCAATTGGCGTTCCCGGAGAATTGTATATTGGCGGCCTTGGGGTGGCACGGGGCTATTTAAATAACCCTGAACTGACCAGCAAAATGTTTATAGATCGCCAAGTTGAAGGAGTAGAAACCCGATTTTACAAAACTGGGGATTTAGTGCGATGGCTGGCTAACGGAGATATAGAGTTCTTAGGCCGTATAGATGATCAGGTTAAGATTAGAGGCAATAGAATAGAACTTGGTGAAATACAAAATGCATTGCTTAAGTGTAAAGATGTAAGGCAATGTGCCATAATTGTGGATGAAGACACTAATGATGAAAAAAGGCTGGTAGCATACGTTGTGGTTGATTCTATTTTTAATAAGGATGCAATATTAAATCATTTAAAATTGACGCTTCCGGAGTTTATGGTACCAAGGATTTTAATTCAGATAGATAAAGTCCCCTTAACTGCTAATGGAAAATTAGATCGAAAATCACTCCCAAAAGTGATAATGAACCAGGCTACAGAAAATAGTTATGTTGCCCCTCGAACCTCTGAGCAAAATCTACTTGCAGAAATATGGGCTTCCAATCTTGATGTTAGTAAAATAGGAATTACAGACGACTTCTTTGAATTAGGAGGGCACTCCTTAATTGCTGTTAAGGTAATGGGCGCAATAGAAAAGAAAACAGGTCTCCGTCTGCCCCTATCCAGCTTATTTGAAAACCCGACAATTGAAACACTTGCTAAGCTATTGACACCGCAAGATAAATTAAACTGGGATTCTTTGGTTCCTTTAAAAACAAGTGGAAATAAACCTCCAATATATCTGGTTCATGGTGGAGGCTTAAATGTTTTCGTATTCAAATCTATCTCTGGGTTTATGGATGAAGATCAGCCGGTTTATGCACTTCAAGGTCTGGGCTTAAATGGGGACAGTGAGGTACCTGACACAATTGAAGAAATTGCTGCTAAATATAATGCTGAAATTTTAGAAGCAAATCCAGATGGGCCATATTTAATTGCCGGGTACTCAATGGGAGGTAAAATAGCCTACGAGATGGCCAAACAATTACTTGAAAAGGGTAAAGAAATAAAAATGCTCGGAATATTTGATACTTATGCCGGATCATCTGCAACCGGCATAGAAAAGGTTAAAGAGAAAATAGTTCGTCAATTAAAAAAGGGTCCTTTTATAGCTAAATTATTTTTGGATAATCCTATGCAAACGCTGTCTTACCAATTGCGAATATCTAAAAGAAAATTAAAACCTATTTTCTTAAAAAACAAGGAGATTGACAAAGAGGTTTTTACATATAAAAGAGAGGTTTATGAAAGCTACGAAATGGCTTACAAAAAATATCAACTGCAACCTGTAGATCTTACAATTGATCTCTTTAGAGTAGAAAAAAGAATTTATTTTCTAGACGATCGTGTTTATTTAGGCTGGCGGAAGTATGGCAAAAAAGGTATAGATATTCACTCTGTTCCAGGAGATCACAAAACATTTTTAGCTTCACCTAACGATCAAAAGCTCGCAAAGGTTCTGCAAAGAGTAATTAATACTAAGGTTTAGAATTGTTAAATTATGGAGCTATTAAATGTTAATGAAAATGTAAAGTGGGTTACCACAACAAAGAACATTGCATTCGACAAGAGCGCAATTAATATATTTCGAATAAATGTAAATGAATATTTCAATCAAATCTGCAATGTGTATGAGTCTAATCTCTCGTATACAGAAATTGAAAAGGCCTTTCGTTTCTTCAGAGAAAATGACAGAAAAAGATACATCGTTTCTAAATATGCCTTAAGAAATATTTTATCAGAATTTCTTTTGATATCACCAGCAAAAATATCTATCTATAAATCTGAGAACAAGAAGCCAGCAGTTAGTGGTATTGAATTTAATGTTACCCACAGTAAAAACTACATTCTCATTGGAACCAGCCCATTTAAAATAGGAATTGATATTGAACATATAGACCATCATTTCAATTATCAAGATATCACCACTTCTAGTTTTAGCCCGGAGGAACTAAAACTAATAAGCAATCAAAATACAAGCGCCAACTTCTATTCCATATGGACAAGAAAAGAGGCTGTACTCAAAGCTTCCGGAGAGGGTTTAATAGACAATATGAATGAGCTTAACAGTTTGAACAGTTCAATTACCAGAAAACAAGTTAAATACTACCTCCAAAGTTTTATGCCAGACAAAGAATATGCAGGCTGTATTGCGTTTGAAGAACCTGAGGCCACACTAAATTGCTGGGACTATCAATAGAATCAGAACTATTTTCTTTTTGATTTCTCCCAGGCAGCACTTTGGCTCTTTTTAAAATACCTGATTATTCCGGCGATTACGGCATAATTCATCAAACAAAAATAATAAGGAACAAAAAAGGCCTTTACGCGAATATTTTTACGCTCAAAAATGAGTCCCAGCACACTTAAAATGTAGAATAATACCTGTAAAATAAATACCGTGTTGTAGAATAAGGAATCATAGTGATATACTATAAGTCCATTTACAACAAATAAAGCTATTAATAAGAATGGTGTTATGGTCCATCTCAAAACACGATGACTAATGTATTGAAATGTAAAGATTGGATTGTTAAAAGGATTTGCAGCTTTTTTTAAACGGAAAATTGACTGTATCCCTCCGGCGGCAATCCTTATTTTCCGCTTTAATTCCTCTGCGGTATTTGCAGAAGCAGTCTCCATTGCATAGGCTTTTGGCTCATAAGCTATAATGTAACTTTTTTCAGCTATCCTCATTGCAATCATATGGTCGTCAATGATGGTATCTGATTCCACATTCTCGTAAAGTTTAGTTCTTATACTGAATAATTCTCCTGCAGCTCCAACATTTGAATATAATTCATAATCCCATTTTTTTAATAACGACTCATACTTCCAGTAAAATCCCTCACCCGCAGAGCTCGCGTCAGCAGTCTGATCCACAAAAATTCGTTTCTCTCCGGCTACTGCTCCTACTTTATCATTTTGATAATGTTTAACCAATTCCTTAATCGCTTCGTTATTTAAAAACGTATTGGCATCCGTAAAAATTAATATCTCACCCTCAACAAATGGCATTGCCCTTTTAATAGCAGCCATCTTTCCTGCTCTTAAATGCTCATGTAATACCAATACATCATTGAACCTATTAAGCTTATCAGTGGTACTATCTGTTGAGCCGTCAGTTACAAAAATAATTTGCTTTTTTTCCTGTGGATAATCCAGCCCCAAAGTATTCTCTACCTTAGCCTCAACAATGTCTTCTTCGTTATAAGCAGCTATAAGTATAGTTACACTCGGAAATTCCTGATCAGGATCAAATGAACCAGAGGTATAGAATAGTCTCTTTATTTTAACAAGTAAAAATAAAACAAACCCATATCCAACAAAAGTATAAAGAATAACAAAAAGAGAAATCCAAAAAACTATAATCATTCTCCTTAAATTTTAAATCCTAATTTATTACTGTTTTTTGAATTTGTAAGATTCCAAAACACCCCCTTAAACACCCACTTTACTAAGTCCAACCTTTTTTTGAAAATATAAGATATGATCTGTTTTGGGCAGGCAAAACAAATGTAATAGATGCTAAAGATAATCGAATTTAATAAAGATGTATTTCTTCTAATATATAGCATCCTATTTCTAGTCATAAAGTATGTCTTAATTTTACTTTCCTTACCCACACTCATCGATTCCTTATGGTAAATTTTCGATTTGCCGGTAAACCATATTTTTTTACCTATTTTCTTAAACTTATCACACCAATCTAGTTCTTCATAGTAAAGAAAAAAATCTTCAGACATTAAACCCGCAAGTTCAAGATCCTTTTTCCTGCACATCATTGCTGCCCCATGGCAATAACCGGTTTCTCTGCTGTCCAAATTGTATTGTCCGTCGTCAACCTCCTGATTCCCTATGCCCCTGTTTCTGCCTGTCAAATAATTCATTTCCGTAAAACCAGCATATTGAATAATTTTCGGGTCTTCATAATACAAGATTAATGGCGAAATCAACCCAATATCCGGACGCACCTCCATTTCATTTAAAAGAACCGGAATCATATTTTCAGTTATTTCCGTATCATTATTTAGCAGTAAAATATATTCACCTTTAGCAGCTCGTATTCCTAAATTGTTGCCACCGGCAAATCCCAGGTTTTTATCCGATCTTATATATACTACGTCAGGATATATCTTTTTAAAATAAGCTTCATTGTTCTCACTACTCCCGTTATCAACCAAGATAAGCTCAATGTCTTCGTTCGGGGCATTGCGCAACACAGATCTTAAAAAATCTTCAGTTACCCTAATTTGATTAAAATTTACAGTAATTATGGTAATTCGACTCATTTTGCCTCTATAAAAATTGGGGTCTCTGTTACTTCCACTTCCAACAGCCCATTCTTAGTCGCTACCTCCTTGGTTATCATCTTATCAGAACCAGGATTCAACTGATGTATTACAGCTTTTTTTGTCCTATTTAAGTCTAACAAATATTTCTCCTTTCTATCTATTTCATCAGGAACCACTAAAACATACATTCTTTTTTGCCCATTTTGGTAAATATCAACTACCGGATCTTCATTAATAGAATTGAAATAATAGTAGTCGCCCATTAGGTTAGTAACCTGATGGATATAATCAGCAGCAGGCCTCCTTTTTTTACTTTTTTCTAAAAGCCCTGAATATCCAAACGAAGTTCCAGGATCAGTGCCTGGATCATTGTTATCATATAATTGGTAATAAAACACCTTATCAATTCCTAATCTGGCATACAATAAACCTAAACGAAGCAACCAATCTGCCTGTGTAATTAGATTAGACTTTGACCCTATCGGAATAGCTCTTTGAACGCTTTTTTCACTTATATCATATCCGGTTTCAGTAGACCATACCGGCATATTCCCTAGTTTTGACGACAAATCAGTAAAACTTTTGGCAATTTCAGCCATCTCATTAGTTTCAGGGGCAACTCCCCTCTTTTTACTTTTGAATCTGGCAAACCATCCTGTATAATCATTAGAATACATATGATAATTTATAACATCAAAACATAAATCAACCTCACCATTCTTTTTGTATCCCCTATTCTTTTTACACCACTCAACCATCCGCTCTACAAACTCTACATTAGGTTTTGCCAGCCCACCCATAACAACATTCATAGTAGAATCAGCCGTTTTAACTCCCACACCTTTTCCTAGTTTGCCTTTGTGACCGTCATAAAATGCTGAAAGCTGAGCTGCATATTCTTCCGGACTTTGTTCACAATCTTTACCCTTCCACCACTTATCCGGTTCATTACTGCTTTCTATGTATTTTATATAACCTAAACCTATAATTGGTTGATGAGATTCCTTAGGAACCTTTATTAGTTTTTTATCAATTTTCTTATTTTGACCATATCTGGCGGCAAACTGAAAGCCAGCCTTTCCAATTTCTATGTATGATAATGGTGCATCTCTTTTATCGCCGAATTTTATTGGCATTAAATCTCTCTGGCGTCTGTGTTCAGGATACGTATTTATTAGCCAGCTGGGTGTAACCTGTAAATCTACTACCACCAGCATGCTATCTTTAAAGCACTTTTGATAAATCTCATCATAACTCCATCCACCCTCAGGCTTATGGTTAAATCTAAAAACATCCTTTTCAGGCTCAATCCTTTCCCAATCCAAAAAATGTCTAAATCCATTAAAATTGGTTATTAGATTATATTTTGTGGTATCAAAATTATATTGCAGATCATAAAAATCCCATTCAAAGCCATTAATACCAAACATATCCTTAATCTTAATCTGCTTATCCCTAAGTGGCCCAACTTCTACATACTCCTTTCTATCGGGTGTACAGCAAGTAAAAAAAACAATAAATGTTATTAAAATGCTATTAATAATTTGGTTAGTTTTTTTCATCTTTTTAGTATAAAATTTATTAACAATATAATCATTTTGGCAGGGTCATAAATGCCAAAACATATGGCCTTAACTTTTATCTTCTAATTAGCTTTTTAATTATTTTTCTTAATAGAAATTTCGATTTCCCCATACTATTAGGGAAGACCATCTTTCTTTCATCAGTACAATAAACAGGTTTACCCGAAATGTCGGCTATTTGTTTTGCTTGCCATATTGAGCTTTCAATAAACAGATAGCAATCATATTTCACATATACAGATGCTTTAAAACCTCCATGATTATTAGCCTTTAATCTTGCTGCCTTATCAGGAAGATCTAACATAATCAGATGATTGTATTTTACATTGTGCTTCGATAACCAAGCCTCAGTTAATGCCCTATACCTCTCTAACCTATTGGTAACCAAATAACCAATGGTTTTGCTTGGTCTAAAAAATGGCTCAACATTTTCTAAAAAATGTTCATACTTAGGCCCGTCATCATTTTCGTCTTCTGTTGGATCTATGCACAATACACCGTCGATGTCAAAACAACAATTCTCAAGTAAATCATGATGCATCATATTCCATTCAAAAATTCTTGGCCCGGGACATATTTCAAAGTAAAAGTCAATGTTATCTTTAGTTTCTTCTACAGCATACACAGCGGTGTATAGCACTTTCTTTTCCGGATAAAGTCCTTTGAGTTTATTTTTAACGTTAATTATGGAGCTGCCAGACCAAATGCTATCCTCAACAATAAGTACATTTTTATATTCACTAAAGGGCTTGATATACGATTTTAATCGCTCTCCTGACTGAAGGATTCTTCCATTAACATATCCTTCTACGTCAGTAAAGGGAAGATTTAAATGTAAGGCCAGCAAATTCGCTGCAAGCAATCCACTTCTGGGAACCCCAACAATTAAATCTATCTCCAAAGGTACTTTAGAAAGATTGGTAGTAATTGTGTGATTTAAATCTTCAATTGATCTGTAGTTCATTTTTTAGATTATTTAAGCTTTTAATTTATTCTTATTAATTAGGAACTGACCAATTTCAAGAATCCTATTCATTTTTTTTCTGGTAAACTTTGTCAGAAACCATAATCCTATATAGATAATAGCCCCCACAAAAAAACCTATAATACAAATCAGAAATGAATTGGTGCCACCCAAATTTGCTCTTACAAAAAACATACCTGCACCACTAATTAGCGCAAATACTGCAGGCAAGCAAATTTCTTCTAGAAATTGTAAAATAGAAAGATGTGAATCTTTCAAACTATAAAGCAATAATGGTATAAACAATGCGTAAGTCACAATTGCGTACGATATGGCAATGCCTGTGGTGCCCCAATTTATTCCAATGCAGAATCCGGCTACAACTAAAGTAGAGTTAATAATACCTAAGTAAAAGTATTTTTTTGCTTTCCCTGTAGTTATCAGCAGCAATCCCTGAGTACTTGCAACAGGCTGGATAAAAGCAGATATAGCTAGTAATTTAAATATAGACGATGCAGCAATCCATTTTTGTCCTAAAACAATAAAGATAATTTCATGCGAAAAAATTGCAAAATAAATCACGATGGGCATAGAGAAAAAGGCCAGCGTAAAAAGGTATCTGCAAAAGAAATGGTTGTATTTCCATTTATCATTCTGAAGGTTACTTAACGCCGGCAGTGCAACAGCATTTAATGGATCCCGGAGCTGAGTAATTGGCAAAAGCAACAACTGATAAGCCTTTGAGTACATTCCTAAGGCGCTTGGTCCTGAGAACTTTCCGATTAAAACATTATCCATGTTTCTGGAAAAATAATTCACCAGGTCAAACCCTGTTAAACCAGCACCAAAAGAAACTAATTTTTTTATTCCCTTTGAATTAAAACCAAAACGAGGCCGCCAATCACATAAAAACCAAAGTGATATTGTTGAATATATCGGACTGGAGACGGAGATAGCTACAATTGACCAGTAACCAAATCCTTTCCATGCCAAAAACATACCTGTAAGTAAACTGCCTACAGTGCTAAAAATCTGGATTCTGGATAAAGTTTTAAACTTCATCTGCCTCTTCATTAACGCATTATGCTGAAGAGAAAATCCCGTCACAAAAATACTTGCAGCAAATACAAGCGTCATATTCAGAAGTCGCTCTTCTTTATAAAAAGCAACTAAAAGTGGTGCTAGTAAAGAAACAATTAGTGCAATAACAAAACTAACTCCAATGCTTATCCAAAATATGGAGTTCACCTGCTCGTCCTTTAGCTCCTTTGTTTGAATAACTGCTGATGATAAACCCAGGTCTTTAAATACGGTGATGAAGCCAGTTATTGTGGTTACCATAGCCACCAAACCATAATCGCCCGGCACCAATAATCTGGCTAGTATAATGGTAGACAGAATATTTATCCCAAAAGACAACACCTGGCCGGCAACAGTATTAAATCCACCTGAAATAGAATGCGACTTTAAATCTTGCGTCAGATGGGACGTTTCTAGCCATTTATTATACTGTTTGTCTCGGTTCATCTATGAGCGTAGTAGTTTGGGTTGCTGATTAAAATACAATAAATCAATATCTATGCTAACATTTAGATCAGCGTTGGATTATTTTTGGTACAAGACCTTATTGATTCATCTAATAATGAAACAACCTTATCCCAACTAAAGCCCTTTGCAAAAGAAATCCGTTCCGAATGCAAGGCAGAATTATCTTCAGATAAGGCCTTAGTTATTAAATCTGCGAACTCCAGCGCGTCATCAGCAAGATAAGTGTATTCTGAAAATACTTCTTTCATTGTATTTGTAGACTTTGCAACTACAGGTTTCCCCATCGCAAGGTACTCTACTATTTTTAAAGGAAAATTACCAATAGTAATTTCATTAAGCAACTGTGGATTTATGCAAACGGAAAAATATTGCACATAAGAAGGAATATTTTTCTTATCTATTTTGCCAAAAAAATGAACATTTTTCATCTCATGTAAAATACTCTTACTAAATTCCTTGTCCTCTTCACCAATTAAAACAAAGTTATATTCTGGTTTAGCAGTTGCTATCCTGATGATTAAATCCAGATCAAGTCTTAAAGAACTTAGCGCACCAACATAACCTATTATTGGTTTCTCTAGTGTTTTTAGCTGCTCCGGTGTATCATGTAATATCTCACTGTTAAAAAGTTTAAGATCAACACCATTTCCAATGTAAAAACTATTTGGATTATATTGCTTGGCACTTTTAACAAAGTCATTCGAATTACAAATTACAAGATCCGACTTTTTTATCAATTTAGGTTCTAGAGCCTCACCATGTCTTTTCCAATAATCAACACCAAGAGTATAATCTCTATCAAGATAGATATATAGGTCAGGCTTCAATAATTCTTTTAAGTAAAAGCTCCTGAATATATCTTTATCATTGATTAGGATAAATGAGTCAAAGTTTAGCCCCAATAGTGCTTGTTTAATCTCCCTGGCAAAACGCCTGTTATTTACATAATTGAAAAGCGAAAACATTTTAGTTGAAGGGATCCAATTAATCGACTCTAACAGGCAACTCGTATTTAATACATATAGATTATCAGCTAAACTCCGTGTTCCTGTACCTCCATTTTTTATAAGCTCAATATGCTCTTTTACATAACGGTCGTTGTGCTTTGATAGTAGTGTTTTTCTATCAATAGGAGGATTTACGAATAACACTCTGTGCTTTTTTGCCAATTCTTTAGCTAAGCTTGTGGAAGTTGACTCCCGATCTGTATTTATTCGCTGCAAACTGACAAAAACAAAATTCATTAAAATACGCTTTTATATCTATTTAATAACTGGTAGATCGATAAGATACAATTAAATTCAAAACAATAAGCTATCCAAAACAAGTCTGTTTACTGCGATTGTTTTCAATATCCCTTAAAGATAACCTAAACTAAGTAATACCGCAACTCTTTCTAATAGATAAAGCTTTCACAATTAACAACTTAAATTAGAAACAGAAATAATACATTACCGCCTTTAATTAATGATATAAGTTCAAGGAAAGTCGAATTTAGGCGAAAGAAATATTAAAAATTGGGGAAAATTTTCCACACAAAATAGGCATTATTGTCACTTTAATTTAATAAATGAAGCTTTAAACGCTTTAAAGCGTGGAAAAAAAATAAAAAAACATTGTTTCTCAAGAAAAAAAACTATTTTTAGTGAGAAAAACATTCCCCATTACAAATATTACGCCACTTATTATAAGATAGGGATTCATAATTAGAGAGTGTCGTAATGGTAAATGTTATTTATTTCGAACGAAAATCAATAATAATTAAAAATTATTATACACGTAAATTATGACAGTAAAAACAAGGAGTTACCTATTCTTATTTACAATAATTATTTTATTAGCCTGTAAAAAAAGTACAATTCCTGTAGAGGAAGTTCCGCTCCCCGAAACTGAAAAACCCGTCCCTCCTCCAAAAGATACTGTCACGGCTCCTGTAACTGCAACTATCTTAAATTTAGGAACCGGTTCAGGTAATTTAACTATCGATGGAAAAACACTGGGAATAACCTCAAATACTATAATCAAAATAAAAGGCGGATACTATAATGGTATACAAATAAGTAATATTAATGGCGCTAGCAAACCTGTAATAGTTCAAAACGACGGACTTGTTCAACTGGTTGGAAACAAGCAAATAAAACTCTCCAATTTAAACAATGTTACCATTAGCGGGAATGGAACCCCGGGAATTTCAAGAGGTTTTCTTTTTAAAGACAGAACTGTAGATGGAGCTCCGATTCAACTAACAGACAACATCAACAACTTCACACTGCAAAATGTATCATTTCAAAATCTTGTAACCTATGGTTGTATTCAGTATATCCCGCAAAACATATACAATGGCTCAGAAACTTCTTATAGCAAAAATTTAAAATTTCTGAACATTGATTGTGACAACACAGGTACATTAATCAGATTCAGGGGATCTGCTCAGGACAACTCTATAAAAGGACTGATAAAGGATATTGAAATTGCTTATGTTACATTTCAAAACTCCAGGAAAGTAGGAAGTGCTGTAGTATTAGAGAGCGTAGATTCCTATAATATCCATCATAATTTTATAAAGGATATCAATCAAGAAAGCAACAATCACAATGGAATCTTCTATTTAATTGGTAATGGTAAATTTTATAATAATTATGTAAAAGACCATCAAGGAAATGCGATAAGAGCCTGGTGTTTTAGCTTAGGCGATAGTCCTAAAGAAGTTTTAATTTTCAACAATATTGTTGCCAATTCAAGAGAATATAGTGCCTTTGAACTCCAAACGTTTAAAAGAAACATTATGCCAGGAAAAACAACATATGTGAATGCGAAAGTATTTAATAATACATGTGGAAATTTACTACCTAAATCAGGTACCTTTCCTGCTCAGATCTTAGACTTATATACACAAGAAGGTGGAAAATGTGAAGTTTTTAATAACTTGGGATACCAATTCCCTTTAGTGGGTCAGAATAATACAAACCCTATTTGGAACCAATTGGGTAGTACCAAACCATCCTCATATTCCAACAAATATTTCAAAACCTATACTGATGCCGGAATAACAGACAATGCAAAGTTCGGGTTAGCTTCCAATTCAGGAGCCAAAAGTTTGGGGGGAGCAATTTCGCTGCAGAACTTCAATGCTTCCTTAATCAAACTGGTAAGTGTTGATTATTACGGTAGAACCCGCTCAACAACTAATCCTTCAATTGGAGCCGTAGAATAAAAGATAAGCTTATTTAAGTTGATATTTCTTACCAAAAAACTTTGAGTAATATCTTTTTAGCAATAAAACTATCTCTCTATACCCGTTTATAAACATATCAAAGAAAGTAAATTTTTGATAGTAATAATTTAAAGCAAAATAACCTACTATGAGTCCTGTAAGCGTAGAAAAAACAGAAGCTGTAGCTACTACATAAACATTTCCTGTAATCACTATTGCAAGCCAGTCGGTCAATACCGTTACAAACAGCATAAGCATAATCTTCAGCAAATTAACCTTAGGCATATGAATTACATCCAATGTAACCGCAAAAAAACGTTCAGCCGGATAAAGGAACGCGATAACCATAAATATCCTCAATATATTTGGTGCTTCAGTTGCAACATATTTGGGCCCGCTAAAAATTAATATGGCTAAATCTGCAAAAATGATGACTAAAACACTAACCGACATCAGTGCTACTGTTATCATTCCAATATATTTTTTCATAACAAGAATAACCTTCGCCTTTTCATTTGAATTAAAACAGGCTGATAAGGTTGGCATAGCTGTATAAACGAAGCTTCTTAAAGGAATCTCTATAATCTGCACTAATTTAGTTCCGGCATTGTATACTGCCAGAACCGAAGGACCAAGAAAAAATTTAATGATAAATGAGTCGACAGAACCTAAAAGGTTTGCACTCAAATTTGTTCCCACGCTGTATTTCCCAAAATTATAGATTTCAGATATAGCTCCTCTGGTTTTATATTTCAGCATACTTATATCCGTCCACCTAAAAAACAAAGCTATTGAACTCGACACAAAATTAGCAGACAAATAGCAATACAAAACCGTATGTATGGTAATTCCTTTTAAATTCAGAAGGATCAACAACAAGAAACAACCTTGATTAGCAAAGTTTAAGAACAATAAACGATCATATCTTTGTTTTCCCTGCAAAATGCAATTTGAAACAAAAAATGGAAGTGATAAAATGTAATTAATACTAAAGAATTGGAGGAAAAGCTTAAAACTAGGGTCAGCAATATAACCTGAAGCAAAATAAGCAGGAACATTCAGTATCGCAAAAAACAGCGTTATCATAATAGCGATAAACCATGTTGAACCTATTATTTCTTTTTTTCTGTCCTCAGTTGACCCCGAAAAGAACTTTACAAAAGCGGTAGACAAAAACCCCGATCTAAAGGTATCCACCAATAACAAAATCGTTAAAAAGAAACCCCAATTACCCATATCCTCCCTTGTTAAATGTCTAAAAAGTATAGACAGGGTAACAACACCAATTACAGCATTTATGCCATTACTGGTCAGAGATAAGATATGTTTACTTTTAGCTAAACTTAATAAGAAGGCAATCTTCGATTTCATTGTATTGATCTACTTTAGTAAGCTAAAATTTAAATGTTCCCTTTTTTCATTTCATTAACAGCATAATCACAAGCCCTTGCTGTTAGAGCCATATAAGTTAATGATGGATTTTGACATGCGGACGAAGTCATACAGCTTCCGTCAGTAACAAATACATTTTTCACAGCATGTATTTGGTTATGTTTATTTAATACAGATGTTTTAGGATCATTACCCATTCTGGCAGTCCCCATTTCATGCACTGTTGCTCCACCTGGTGTGTTATACGAGAAAGTATTAACATCTTTAAAACCAGCCTTTTCGAGCATCATGACACCTGTATTCTGAATATCTTTCATCATTAAATGTTCATTTTCTCTAAATGAGAAATCTATCTCAATTAAAGGTAATCCCCATTTATCTTTCTTATTCTCCGAAAGCGCTATTTTGTTGTCAAAATATGGAAGGCATTCGCCCCATCCCCCCATCCATACAGACCAGGATCCGGGTTTAGTTAATTGATCTTTAAAGGTAGATCCAAATCCCTTTAAATTATTTTTTTTCTCTTGCCAACCTTCTCTTTCGCCTCTCCCCTGAAAATTGTATCCCCTTAAAAAGTCAACTTTATCTCCCTTTCCTATATTTCTAAATCTTGGGATAAGGAATCCACAGGGTCTTCTCCCTTTATAATATTCATCTTTAAAACCCTCATGCATCCCAGAAGCCCCTGAAGAAGAGTGATGGTCCATCAGGTTATGCCCCAATTGCTCACTATCATTACCAATTCCATTTGGAAATCTCGACGATTTAGAATTTAATAGAATCGAAGTGGTATCAATTGTCGAAGCATTAACAAAAATAATCCTCGCATTAAATTCAAACTCCTCAAGCGTGTTCAAAT
>NZ_CAMLHF010000011.1 GCF_946479715.1 uncultured Pedobacter sp.
TTTTATTTTACTGAGGTCTCGCCAAATGTAATTACCGACCTGCTGGGAAATGGAAGATACTCGCTTGGTAAATCAAAATACGGAGATTTTGTAGATAAGTATGGCCGCTCTCAGGGCTATGTGGCCGCTGATGTGGGCTACGCGTCTATATTTTTATACTTTGGTTTTGTAGGGCTGTTCCTGTTTTTCAGGCTCCTGCTGTCGACCTTAAGGACCAGGGTGCCGAATGAATTTGCTTATGCGAAATACTACATCGTTTTCCTGTTCCTGGGCAATATTGCAGGGAGCACATTGTTAGGTACTGTCCCCGTTTTATGTGTCGCTTTATATGTAATCAATATTTCAAGAGAGCTGGTTTATAAGTAATAAGTTTTAAACAATAAAATTAACGTATATGTGTAAAGTTAAAGTTGTCCACGTAGTTCATGATTTCCTTTTTGGCGGAATTGAAGCCTTTCTCTTTTATTTAACCCAGGCGCAGGCAAAAAATCCGGACCTTGATGTGAGTATACTTTGCTGTCAGGATAAAGACGCGGTTGCCAATAAACGGATCGTTAATACCGGAATCCCAATCTTTTATGTGAAGCTAAATCCTTTTGACTACAACATAGGGACGTATAGAAAGATCCTGAAGATCACCAATACACATGACATTGTTCACCTGCATATTTTTAAGCCGTTAATGGCCGAGGCGCTGCGCTTTTCAAAAGCAAAGATCATCTATACCAATCATAGTGCGGGGGTAGACGGCCGACCGGATACCATCTCGTTTAAAGCAAAAACCAGGTTATTAGTGCGTTTTCTGAATTCTATTTGTGATTCGGTAACCAATAACTCGCTTTACACAAAAGATTTTTGGATTAAGATGGGGGTTAAAAATCCATATAATTCTGTGATCTATAACGGCGTTTTGTTTAAGGACAGCTGGAATGAAAAGCGGGCCCTGGAAGAGTTTCCATCCTTAAATGAAAAGTTCATTATAGGCACCACCTCCAGGTTTATCAGCTGGAAGCGCGTAGAGTATTTGATTGAAGCTTTTTATGAGATGCAAAAGAATAACGACGATGTGATGTTATTGCTGGTAGGTGATGGGGAGACCAGGGAAAAGCTGATGGCTTATGTAGAAGAGCTGGGGATAACCAAAAAAGTAATATTTGCCGGATTCCAAACCAATGTGATCGATTACCAGGCGGTAATGAATCTATGTGTGTTTGCATCGAGCTCTGAGCCTTTTGGTTTGGTTGCGGTTGAATGTTTGCATCTGGGTAAGCCAACTATTGTATTTAAAGATGGTGGTGGCATAACGGAGATCATTGAAGGCATTGAAAAGGATTTTATTGTAGATGATATCCCGCAGCTTACCAACCTATTGCAGACAAAATATACTGAGTTTGTGGAGGGAGAGGTTGATGATTCGACACAAAAACGAATTGAATATGCGGAAAGGTTTAATGTTGTGGAGATCGAAAAGGAGTTTTATGATTTATACAAACAAACGGTAAATTTTTAGTTATGAAGAGCTTTATATATCCTTCGAGAATAAAGGATTCTAACCTGGGTGATGTTTTGATCAATGCTTTGTTGATACGCGAGATATCAAAATTCGGAAAGGTTTTTATAGATGGTAAAGTGCCCTCATTGTATGATCTGGTGACCTTAAATAATCCCTTCGCTAAAAACATCGTTATTGTTGAGGGGATTAAGGCTTTTGAAGGTAAACCGGTATTGAGGTGGGTAAATTTAGCTTCGGTTATTGGTAAGGTTAATTTTGTTTTTGACCCTCCGGGTGCCTATTTTGAAGGCAAGGACGCGGCTAAGGCAAAGTTTAAGTTTTACAAGTATTTTTTGAGGGCTGTAGTATTAAAGACGGCTAAAATAGGCGTGCTGAGATGGGGAGTTAGCTTAGGTCCATACTCTGATGGGGGCTATGCTGATCAAAGAAAGCTTTCGAACGTTTATACTGATATTGCAGTTAGGGATTCTAATAATTATGATCATTTGAAAGAGAAGGGTTTTAAGAATCTTTCTTTGATTGATGACCTGGCGTTTCTATATGATATAGGCAATTTTCAATCTGTGATTGACAGTGTTGAGCTGGATTATAAGGGCGATAATTATGTAGTGGTGTCTATAAGAGGTGATATTGAGGGTAAGGAGCTAAATAAGGCTTACCTGGATCAGATTGCAGTAAATCTGATGCGGATGTTTGCAGATACGATTGTGAAGAATGAAGAGATCGTTCTGGCCTATCAGGTGGTTGAAGACCTGGAGTCTTTACAGTACCTGAAAGACATTTTGGAAAAGAACAATTACGCCTGTAAACTGCTTGATAAGCAACTGAGCTTTGCGCAGGCTATTGGCCTTTATGCGGGCGCAAGGTTTCTATATACGAACCGTTTGCACGTAGCCTTGTTATCTATTTTGAACAATACGGTGCCTATTATTCTGACGGATCTGAAATTGCACCATAAGCTGGTGAACGTGTTTAAGGACCTGGATCTTGAAGAGTTGTTAATTGATACAAAGCCGGAGACCGAAATTAAGTTTAACATAGATGCTGAGCATTCGTATTTAGAGAAATTCAGTCATTTTAAAAAACAAAAGGCCAAGACGATTACCGATCATTTTGGCCGGCTTTTCCTGAACTAACGCTGCTCTACAGTTTACGTTAATAGGATACAATTTGAAATATTAATTATGAAAAGTATGAGGTTATTGATTTTTTTTCTTCTCTGTTCATTCAATATTTTCGCTCAAAATAATGACAAGATTTTTTATGTTGCTCCAGGTGGGAACGATCAGTCGGCCGGAAGCATAGACCAGCCTCTGCGCAGCTTAAATGGCGCATTGCAAAAGGCTGCTTCGGTAAAAGGCGGAACGGTTTCCATCCTGATGAGAGGCGGTACTTATTTTACGGATAAAACGATAAGCATTGGCAATAATAACAATGTGCAGCACTTGACCATCGCCAATTATAAAGGCGAAAAGGTGCTGCTTAGTGGTGGGGTTAAAATTGATAAATCGGCGGCCAAGAAAACTGCTGCAAGTATTTATCAGATTGACCTTAAGAAAGCGGGTATTACAGACTATGGGCAGTTGCAGCAGCATGGCCATAGAAATGCTGTTACCGCTCCGCTGGAACTGTTTTATAAAGGCCAGGCTATGGAATTGGCCAGATGGCCAAATAGTGGATTTTTACCAATTGGAAAAGTGACTAATCCCGGAATAAAGGATAAAAGTGTGACGGGTGATCAGGCGGGAGCGGTGTTTGCTTACAGCGGAGACCGGCCTGCGAAATGGAAGAAAACAGACCAGGTATGGGTAAGTGGTTTTCTGGCCAACGGGTTTGCAAACGATAATGTGCCGGTAAAATCCATAGATGGAAATGAAGTTACTTTGGCCGCTACTACGAGTTATGGGGTAAAAAATACCGATGCGGCATCGCCTTTCAGGAGGTTTTTCTTTTACAATATCCCCGAGGAACTGGACAGTTCAGGTGAGTATTATTTAGACAGGACAACCGGAATCCTTTCTTTTTACAATTCGGGTGATCTGGCAGATGAGCTCTTTGTTTCCATGTGCAGTACGCCGATCATTTCCTTAATCAATTCAGACAATGTAACATTGAGCGGATTGAATATCGGTTATGGCAGGGATATGGGTATTTATGCGCAGGGCACCAAAAACATTAGCATTAAAAACTGTACGGTGATGAACCTGGGTACGGTGGGTATTGGAATTGGAAAGAACACTGCCGATAAATCTTTATATAAGAGTTATGAAGAGCTGATCTCTTTTGATAAGACTTCTGCTTTTGTGATCAGTTCCTGTAAGATCTACAATACCGGAACCGGAGGTATTTTCATGACCGGAGGTGATAGACAAAATCTATTGCCGGCAGGAAACATAATAGATAATACCGAGATCTATAATTATGCAAGAAGGAATTGGGTAAGTTCTCCCGCTATATTTTTAGGCGGGGTAGGCAATACCATAAAGAATTGCTTTATTCATGATAGTGAGGGGCAGGCAATTATGTACTGGGGAAATAATCATGACATCTCGTACAATAAAATTAAAGATGTTGTGAAGGAAATAAATGACCAGGGTGCAGTGTATACGGGCCGTGACCGCTCATCAACAGGGACGCGGATCCATAATAACCTTTTTGAGAATTTGGTGAGCCCCAGAGGTTATATGGTTGCCGCGGTATACATAGATGATGGCAGTGGCGGGATTAAGGTGGATAGTAATGTGTTTAAAAACTGTGGATCTGTACAGGGTAAGCAGAAGTTTGGTGCGGTTCATATAAATGGCGGCGGGGACAATACGTTTGCCGACAATAACTTTGTGAACTGCGGGCTGGCGGTTTCTATGACTTCCTGGACTGATGAGAAATGGAAGACCCTGATGGGCACAAAAGAGATGAGCAAAAAGCTGAAAAGTGATGTGAATGCTAATTCAGCACTCTTTCTAAAACGGTATCCATATTTAAAGAAGTTGGCTTCAAATGATTTAAGGCCGGGTCCAAATAAATTTAAAAATAGTTTATGTATAAATGTTGGCCGGTTTTCGTCGAATAAATCGGTATTAGACAGCAATACGGTTTCCCTTAGTAAGGGTCCGGGAGCTGCGCGCTTAAAAGGATTGAAACAAATAAATGTTTCGAACATCGGATTGAGAAAATGAAAACTCATATCCGCAAAATAAGAATCAAACCCTATCTAAAATGAATATAGCTCCAATTTTATTATTTACCTACAAGCGATTAGATACCCTGAAAACGACGGTAGAAGCGCTAGCAAAAAATGAACTCGCGGCGGATAGCGAGCTCTTTATATTCTCTGATGCTGCCAAACTTGAAAAAGATGAAGTGATTGTAAAACAAGTTAGAGATTTTATAAAAACGATAACAGGATTTAAGGCGGTTACAATAGTTGAGGCCGAGAAAAACAAAGGTCTGGCAAAGTCGATCATTGATGGCGTTACTTCTGTTTTTCAAAAATTTGATACGGTTATTGTGCTGGAGGATGACCTGAGTACCACCAGTAATTTTTTGACGTTCATGAATACCTGCCTGGACAAATACAAATCGGATCCGGCAGCATTCTCTATTTCGGGTTATGCTTTTAACCTGGGAGAGTCTAAAGATAATCATGATGATGCTTATTTCTTAAAGCGTGGATGGTCGTGGGGCTGGGCTACCTGGAAAGACCGCTGGGCAGATGTGGATTGGGAGGTTAAAGACTACGCACTTTTCAAAAAGGATTCGAGAGCACAAAGAGAATTTGCTGTTGGCGGTTCGGATTTGAATAAGATGCTGGCTGAGCAAATGGAAGGCCGACTGGATTCCTGGGCGATACGATGGTTTTATCATCAGTTCAGGAAGGGCGGGCTGACCATTTATCCGGTGTTCTCGAAGGTGTTTAACAATGGCTTTGATCAGTTCGCTACGCATACTAATGGATCGGGCAGAAGGTATTTGCCGGCATTGGATAAGGAAGAACGGATGAGTTTTTCATTACCGGATAAAGCGCTGGTAAATCCTTTTTATCAAAATAAATTTATCCTTAAAATGGGATTGGTATCGAGGGTTATCTCGAAAGTGGAAACGATTTTTCAGAGGGTGTTCAAATGAGTATAGTTGGCTTAATAAAGGATTTGAGGGATTTGTATCTGGCTAAAGTTAAGTGGGCGAGATACGATATCGCAGAGGGCTTCCATGCGGGTGTAAGGGTAAGGATGTGGGCCAAAAATCAGATTAAGATTGGCAAGCAGTTTTACATTGGAAGAGACTCTTTGATAGAGACAGATTGTGTGATTGGTGATTATGTGATCTTTGGAAACAGAGTAGGGATTGTTGGACGGTATGATCATCATTTTCAGCAGGTAGGCACGCCGATAAGAATTGCTTCGTCTATTCGTGAAGAAAGTTATGATTGGAAGGGAAAGGGGCTGGTGACCAGGATTGGCAATGATGTTTGGGTGGGTTATGGCGCAACGATAATGCAGGGAGTAGTGGTAAATGATGGGGCGATAATAGCCGCGGGATCTGTAGTGACAAAGGATGTGGAGCCGTATAGTATTTATGGCGGTAACCCGGCCAGGAAAATTAAGGACAGGTTTGATTCAGCAGAGGATTTGGAAAGGCATTTGAAAGGGATTGGCGTATCGTCAAGATGACGCAAAGAAAAAGAGGACGCCCACTTTTGGTGCGTCCTCTCAGTTTAGGGGGATTAGGTATTAATAGGGACTTAATTCCAATTCATTTCCTTTACTTCGTTGTATACTTTTTTGATTCCTTCTTCGAGGGATACTTTTGCCTTCCAGCCTTGTGCATTTAATTTGCTTACATCCATTAATTTTCTTGGTGTTCCATCGGGTTTTGAAAGATCTTTGATGACTTCACCCTCGTAGCCCACAACTTTTACCACTAGATCGGCTAAGTCTTTAATAGAGATGTCTTCTCCAACGCCAATGTTAACAAGGCCTGGTTCATTGTAAGTTTCCATCAGGTGTATGCAGGCATCTGCAAGATCATCTACGTATAAGAACTCTCTTTTTGGTGTTCCTGTGCCCCAGATGGTTACAGAAGGTTCTGCATTGTTTTTTGCGGCAATTACCTTTCTGATCAATGCAGGTAAAACATGCGAGTTATTCAGGTCGTAATTGTCGTTAGGGCCATACAGATTGGTAGGCATAACTGAGATGTAGTTACAGCCATATTGTGATCTGTAAGCGTCGCACATTTTAATGCCGGCGATTTTTGCGATGGCATAAGGTTCGTTGGTTTGCTCTAGTTCGCCTGTAAGCAGATATTCCTCTTTTAATGGCTGCGGTGCCATTCTAGGATAGATGCAGGACGAACCCAGGAACATCAGTTTGGTAACGTCATTTAAGTAGGAGGCGTGGATCACATTGTTTTGGATCATCAAGTTCTCATATAGAAATTCGCCCCTGAATACGTTGTTTGCCATAATGCCGCCCACTTTAGCTGCGGCCAGGAATACGTATTCTGGTTTTTCGGTTGCGAAAAAGTCATTTACTTCCTGTTGATTCCTTAAATCTAATTCTTTAGAACTGCGTGTGATGATTTGGGTATAGCCTTGCTGCTGCAATTTTCTTGCTATTGCAGATCCGACCATACCGTTGTGACCGGCTATATAGATTTTTGAAGTGTGTTTCATGACTTGGTTTTCAGTTTTTCTTTGGCAAGCAAGTATAAAAACTTACTGTTTGTTGTTAAATACCTCTTAAATAGTCTTTTTGGTTCCTGTACTAAACGATACACCCATTCCAGACTATTGTCCTGCATCCACTTTGGTGCGCGTTTTTGTGATCCTGTGAATACAGGTAGTGCGCCACCGATACCAATCATTAATGCAGGTACTTTGCCTTTCATTTCTGCCATCCACATTTCTTGTTTAGGGCAACCCAGGGCAACAAAGATGAGGTGGGCTCCGGAATCTCTTATTCTTTGTTCATCCTCGAGCTTTTCTTCTTCAGTAAGCTTGCGGAAGGGTGGGGAATAGAGTCCTGCTACCCTTAAAGTTGGATAGGCCTCACGGATATGTGTTTCTGCGGTGTTCAGTGTTTTCTGATCACCACCATAGAAATAAACGGACAGGTCGCTTTTCTCGCACTCGGCAAGGAGTGCAGGCAGCAGACTCATTCCGTCTACACGGTCCTGCTTCAGGTTGTATTCATATTTGAAGCCTTGAGCTAAAGGCATGCCATCCGGAGTTACTATATCAGCCTGATTTACCACATCTGCAAATTTAGGGGTGTTGTGTGCCTCAATGAGCATATGCACATTGGCAACACAAACGTAAGAGGAAACCCTGTCTACGGCGTATTTAAGAATAGCGCCTATAAATTCGTTGTACGATCCACTTGATACATCAATGGAAAGAAGTCGTTTTTTTACTAACATAATGATGCATTTTATTCAAATTGATTTTTAACTGCATACCCTGATTCTTTTAGCATTCTTTCCTTTTGGAAGTGCTGTAAATCTGAGTTCATCATATCGTTGACCAATCCTGCCAGGTCATATTTTGGCTTCCAATTTAATTTTTCTTTACATTTCGAAGGGTCACCGATCAATAGATCCACTTCTGTAGGGCGGAAGTAACGCTTGTCGACCGCTACAACTTCTTTTCCGATTTCTACCAGGTAATCCGGATTGCTGCAGGAAACAACTGTTCCTACTTCATCTACACCTTCGCCGGTAAACTCAAGGGTGATGCCTACTTCATCAAATGCCATTTTGATAAAATCACGTACTGTAGTGGTGATTCCTGTTGCGATAACGAAATCCTCAGGAGTGTCGTGCTGCAGAATTAACCACATGGCTTCAACATAATCTTTGGCATGTCCCCAGTCTCTTCGTGCATCGAGATTTCCGAGGTATAATTTATCCTGCAATCCCAGCGCAATTTTAGCTGTTCCGCGGGTGATTTTTCTGGTTACAAATGTTTCTCCGCGCAATGGACTTTCGTGGTTGAAAAGTATCCCGTTGCAGGCAAACATGCCATAAGCTTCGCGATAGTTGACCGTGATCCAGTAAGCGTACATTTTTGCAACCGCATAAGGCGAGCGCGGATAGAAAGGAGTAGTTTCTGACTGTGGTACTGCCTGTACAAGACCATATAACTCAGAAGTTGATGCCTGGTATACTTTTGTTTTCTTTACCAGTCCCAGAATTCTGATGGCTTCCAGGATTCTAAGTGTTCCTATGCCATCGGCATTGGCGGTGTATTCAGGCGTTTCGAAACTTACCTGAACATGGCTCATTGCGCCTAAGTTATAAATCTCATCAGGTTGTACTTGCTGAATGATCCTTATTAAGTTAGTTGAGTCGCTTAAATCTCCGTAATGTAATACGAAGCGAATGTCGCTTTCGTGTGGGTCCTGATAGAGGTGATCAATACGGTCGGTGTTGAATAGCGAGCTGCGGCGTTTAACGCCATGCACTTCGTAGCCTTTTTTTAATAGCAAATCTGCCAGATATGCTCCGTCTTGTCCTGTAATACCTGTGATAAGTGCTTTCTTCATAAATAGGGATGATTTAATTGGGAATGATTTACTTATTTTCTAAACTTGAGGCAAAAACAACAATTTGGTGGTGCTGTTTATATATGCTTGCCTTATTTGTTTGTAAAAATAAGGTTATATGATGAGAAATGGTAATTATTTCTGATAAAATAGTAAAATTTTTTGTGTTTTACATTTTATGGCGGGTGTAAATAGGTGTTTTTATTTATTGTTGCTATAATAACGACATTTTGTTGTGAATATTTCGTTATTTTAATATTATTTTATGGTTAAAAATATCAAGTCTTATTCTTTTTAATGCTTAAGTTATATATTTGTAAGGCATTGCGTCGTTTTGTTAGAAAGAAATGACTACTAATGTTATCTTTTTGTTAAGTTTTATTAAAAATCATCCAAACCCTTATTGTTTTACTTAAATAATTTTAACTTATCATGCAAATTACAAACATATGTTGTATTGGAGCCGGCTATGTAGGCGGCCCTACAATGGCGATTATTGCTAAGCAGTGTCCTGAAATAAAGGTGACGGTGGTGGACCTGAATGTGGCCAGAATTGCCGCCTGGAATGACGAGGATATGGATAATATGCCCGTATATGAGCCGGGGCTTAGTGATGTTGTTACTGAAGCCAGGGGCAGAAATCTTTTTTTCTCAACTGATGTGGACAAGGCCATAGACGAGGCGCAAATGATTTTCATTTCTGTGAATACGCCAACCAAAACTTACGGTTCGGGCAAAGGAATGGGGGCTGATTTGAAGTGGATTGAATTGTGTGCCAGACAGATTGCAAGAGTTTCGAAATCGAATAAGATTATTGTGGAGAAGTCGACCCTGCCGGTAAGGACTGCAGAGGCGATAAAAGATATTTTGCAATACGCAGGTAATGATATAGAATTCCAGGTATTGTCTAACCCTGAGTTTCTTGCTGAGGGTACTGCTGTTGAGGATTTGTTAAATCCTGATCGGGTGCTGATTGGCGGTGATTCTTCGCCGGAAGGCAAACAAGCTATTGAGGCACTGGTTGAAATCTATAACAACTGGATCCCAAGGGAACGTATTTTAACAACTAATGTATGGTCATCCGAGCTTTCTAAATTGGTTGCAAATGCCTTTTTGGCACAGCGGATCTCTTCGATCAATGCAATATCTGAGTTGTGCGAGAAAACCGAAGCGGATGTAAATGAAGTGGCCAGGGCTATAGGAATGGATAGCCGTATAGGTCCTAAGTTCCTGAAGGCATCTGTAGGTTTTGGTGGCTCGTGTTTCCAAAAGGATATTTTAAACCTGGTTTACATCTCAAGATCTTTTGGGCTCACTGAGGTTGCGGATTATTGGGAGCAGGTGATCATTATGAATGATCATCAGAAAAAAAGATTTGCGCTGAATATTGTTCGTAAACTGTACAATACGGTTTCGGGTAAAAAGATTGCGTTTTTGGGTTGGGCGTTTAAAAAGGATACTAATGATACCCGTGAATCTGCGGCGATCTATGTGGCAGATTATTTATTGAATGAGCAGGCTGAGATCAGGGTGTATGATCCGAAGGTGGTTGAAAGGCAGGTTTATGCTGATCTGGATTATTTAGGTTCCAGAACTGCTGAGGAAAACAGGGCAAGTATAGGTGTTGGAGCTGATCCTTATGAGGTGTGTAAAGGTGCGCATGCCATAGCTGTGCTTACCGAGTGGGATGAGTTTAAGGATTATGATTGGGAAAGAATTTATGACGGTATGTTGAAGCCGGCTAAAATTTTTGACGGACGAAATTTGCTGGATGCCGAAAAACTAAGGTCGATTGGCTTTATTGTTCAGTCTATTGGAACCAAGTCTTTAAAGAAGCAGCTTGTTGCTGTTTAAAATCTATATATTCATTAATTAACATCCCTAGTTTATTATGTTTAAGTCGAAACCTTCTTTGGTAATTCTGGCTGCCGGTATGGCGAGCCGTTATGGTGGTAACAAGCAAATCGAATCATTTGGCCCTTCGGGCGAAACAATCATGGAGTATTCCATCTACGATGCCATCAAGGCGGGGTATGGAAAGGTAATTTTTATTATCCGGGAAGAATTTTCGGACTCCTTTAAGGCGGCAATTGAACCTAAATTGAAAGGGAAAATTGAGCTTGAATATGTTTATCAGAGTTTGGATAAATATAGTGGCGGGAGGACGATTCCTGAGGCGCGTGTAAAGCCTTTTGGTACGCAGCATGCCTTGTTGTGCTGTAAGGATGTTTTGGATGCCCCTTTCTCGGTAATCAATGCAGATGACTTTTATGGATTTGATGCCTTTAAGCAATCGTTCGATTTTTTGAGTAATGGTATTGAAGATGGTAAGTATGCCTGTGTTGGTTACGAGCTTAAAAATACGTTAAGTGATAACGGGTCGGTTACCAGGGGAGAAATCAATGTGAATGCCGAAGGTAATATTATTGGTATTACTGAGCGAAAAGAAATTTATAAAAAGGACGGAAAAGCCTTTACTAAAATCGCTGAGGCGGATCTTGAACTTCCTTTGGATACAAAGGTTAGTATGAATTTCTTCTGTTTTACTCCGGCATTTGTGAATTGGAGTGAACTGGAGTACTATAAGTTCCTGGATGCAAATCTGAACGATCTTAAAGCAGAATTTCTGATTCCTGAGGTGGCGGATACGTTGATTAACTCTGGAAAAGGTGCTGTGAAAATGATCCCTACGCAAGCCAGATGGTTTGGCGTTACGTTTAAAGAAGATGCGCCCATTGTGAAGGCGCAACTTCAAAAACTTAGTGACGAAGGGGTTTACCCTGTAAATTTATGGGAGCGGGAAGTGCTTTCTGTAGTTGATGAGGAGGCCTAGAAGCCTTTAATTAACCTAAGCGACGCTCCGAAGGAATTGTTTAAAAGTTTGCCCTGGTCCAACGCTGTAGCAAAACCAATCCTGTAGTTGTTTTTCAACGCCTTTAATCCTTCAAGGTAGACTGAAAATTGCTGAACCGGGATAAATATGTTGTTGGTACTGGGGCTACTGTTGTTTCCTGTTGTATTTCCGTAAATGCTTGTTCCGAAGGTTCCATAGTTCCAGGAATGGGTGATTTTAGTAGCAAATGTCCAGCTATCAATTTCGCCTTCAAAACCCAGGTGTACAGCTACCACCCTGTTGTTGATAAAATAATCTGCCTTTTTTGATGCCTGACCTTCTTTTGCATCACTTGCGGGTGTGATTAGGGGATTTCCGATCCCCGGCCCGAAGTAAGACCAACCATTTCTGTAAAAGGCGTTATTGTAGTAGTCTTCGTCGCCGGACTTGGTTTTTTTGGACCATGGATAGCCCGCCTGATCTTTGGAGTAAAAGAATTCGAATAGTGCTTTTTTCCATTTGAATCCACTGCTTTTGGTAGTTTGGGCGGTGTTTTCAATGCTCACTCCATTTAGGCCGTCGGCAATGTTGGCTAGTTTTGCCAATGCGCCGACATCGTAAAAGTTCTGGCGGTAGATCATGATCTTGAATTTCTCAAAATTGTATTCGGCACCCAGGTCTATTGACCCGATCTGATTACCGATCTTGGAGCGCCCAACGCCTTTGCCTTTGTATGTTTTTCCGAGGAAGACATAATAAAGCGTTTCGAATTTGGATAGGTCGAAATCCTGGCCGTAAAGGTCCTTTTCGTTGCCCCAGAAAGTCTGGTGGTTGAAGCCTCCGTAGAGTTTTAATTTCCAGTCGGGCTTACCGATTCGCATGTAAAGGGATTTTTGGTGTAAATAGCTGCTTTCTGTAGAGCCTTTTATCTTTCCAAGCAAGCCGTGTGCGAAATTTCCCTTTATGGAAAAAAGGCCCTGTAATACGGGAATGGTATAGTAATCGGGGATTGAGATTTCCAATTTAGGTATTCCCAGTGCATTTCCCGACATGGTAAAATTACCTGAGCTTAATGAGGTGTCGCCGTTTAGACCCATGACATCTTTGCTTCTGCCTGCTTTTAGCTGGAATGCCCCAACTCTTAATTTTGCGTAGGCTTCAATTAGGGTGAGGTTGGATTTGTTGCCTGCATTTCCTCTTCCTTCAAAGCCCATGCCCCAGTCGACTAGTTTCTTTCTGTTGTTATTGCTATCGGTTTGCAGGTATTCGCTGTAGGGTTTGTATGCTCTGAGGATAAGACTGCCGGATACTCCATCGAGCGGCACGGATCCATATTGATTTGAGCGCATCCAGAATGGCACTACATCTCCGGTGGTTCCGGTGGCTTGCAGTTCGGCTTCTGTCTTGATTTTGTCGAAAATTTGGGCGTTTGTTCTGGCTATAAACGCAAAAAATATAAATAGAAAAAGTGTTAATGGTCTGATAATCGGGTAAATAAAATTCATAGGGTTTTTCTAGATTAAACAATAGGGATGATTATTTTGTAGATTTTTTGGGTGATTTTTATGGTTGTGAGGGTGAATATGGCTTGTTACAAAGGATAAAACGATTATTTTTTTGGTTTTCTTATGTTTTTGGCGTTATTTTTTAGTTAAATGGTTCTTTTAACAATTCATTTACATTTAGTTATCGATTCTTTAATGTTAAAAGTGGGCTTTTATTGTTTTTTGGTTTGAAATTTGTTCTGTTGTTGCGCGGAAATAAGTTATTTGTTAAAAGTTATATCAAATATATTCTTTTTTCTGCTTAAAAATTTTAAATTTGTGTATGTTTTACACTAAGCCAATGTAATATGAATTAAACGACGAAATAACATAAATAACAGATAACAGACGTATAAATAAAAATCACTCCCTATGATAATAAAAAAAGTCTTAACAGCAGGAGGTGTCAGAGTGATCGGCACCCGTATAGTGCAGGGTTTTGCTCAAAATCGAATGTACTATGAAATTATAATTGCGGATAATACTAATCCTAAATTCCTATGTTAACACGTTATATCTACCTCCTCAGATATGTTTTGTTGATTACTGATGTAATCATGCTAAACATCATCTATTTTAGCGCATATTACCTCTCTCTTAGTCTCGGAAAGTCAATTTCAGATGAATTGCACCAGCATTACCTTGTGGTTTGCAATTTAATCTGGCTGTTTAATACAGCTGTATTTGGCTTATATACACTTTATGGAGCCAGAAAGCTCACCAGGATTTATCGTGGAACCTGGAGAAGTGTTGCTTTACACATTGTCCTGTTTACAGGATACCTGATGTTATCAAAGGATCATGACTTTTCGAAAACCTTCCTGCTGACCTTTTATGGGATGCTTTGCTTTGCTTTCTTATTGAACCGGTTTTTGGGTACTGCTATACAGTACTACTTCTTAAGCAAATTTAACGGAGCAAAAAAAGTTGCCGTAATGGGTTCAAACAGGACTGCTGTCCGGATTTCGAATTACTTCCAAAAACAAAGAAACGTACAGTTTTGTGGTTTTGTTGGTGGTGATGAGCACATGTTTTCGGTGAGCGGAAATGAACTTTCTGAAGCGACCTGTTCAAAGCTTGCAGAGGCTGCAGGTAATGGTGTGGTGGACCTTTACGTTGCCGTAGCGCCTGAAAGAATGACTGATGTGAAGCCACTTATGCTAGAGGCCGAAAAGCATTGCATCCGGCTGAAATTTATTCCCGATTTTGGAGGATCTTTAGGAACTCCTTATACCGTAAGTTATCTGGGGGGCGAGTTTCCTATTATAACACTGCGTAAAGAGCCACTTGAAGAAATGAGCAGCAGGTTTAAAAAACGCTTGTTTGATGTGGTATTCAGTTCATTGGTTATCGTTTTTATTTTGAGCTGGCTTTATCCTTTAATTGCTATACTGATAAAGATGCAAAGCAAAGGGCCTGTTATGTTTAAGCAGTTGAGAAGCGGCAGAAATGATGAGCCTTTCTGGTGCTATAAGTTCAGAAGCATGAAGGTAAATGATGCGAGCGATAAGAAGCAGGCTACTAAGGATGATGACCGAATTACACCTATAGGTAAATTTCTGAGAAGATCCAGTCTTGATGAAATGCCGCAATTCTTTAATGTATTTATGGGTAGTATGAGTGTAGTTGGCCCAAGGCCGCATATGCTGAAACATACCGAAGAATACAAAGCGATAATTAACCAATATATGGTAAGGCAGTTTTTGAAGCCCGGAATTACCGGCTGGGCGCAGGTCAATGGATTTAGAGGGGAGACAAAGGCAACAGAGGATATGGAGAACCGTGTGAAATGCGATATCCACTACCTGGAAAACTGGGATTCTATGTTCGATGTGAAAATTATTTTTATGACCGTATTAAATGTGATGCACGGTGAGGATAATGCTTTCTAATTTTTAACCTATAAAATTAATGAAAAACACCTACGTTTTAATTTTGGCAGGAGGCATCGGAAGCCGTTTCTGGCCAAAAAGCAGGAATAACTTTCCTAAGCAGTTTATTGATATTTTAGGTACCGGGAAATCATTGTTGCAACTCACTTTTGAGCGATTTTCTGAGCTTTGTCCGCCCGAGAATATTTACATTTTAAGCAATGATCAGTATGCCGATTTGATTGGCAAACAATTGCCAGAGTTGCCGGCTTCAAATATTATTGCAGAACCTACAAGAAACAATACCGCCCCATGCATCGCCTATGCTTCCTTTAAAATTGCCGACCTGAATCCGGATGCAAATATTATAGTTGCGCCATCAGATCAGCTAATATTGAAAGAAGAGGTATTCCTGGAGAAAATTCGGATAGCACTTGATGGTGCAGATAAAGACGATAGGTTATTTACTTTAGGCATTTCGCCAAGCAGACCGGATACAGGCTATGGATATATAAAATATAACCCTACCACCTCAGGCGAAATACATCAGGTGATTCAGTTTCTGGAAAAACCAAACCTTGAAAAGGCTAAAGAATTTGTTGCCAGTGGTGATTACCTGTGGAATGCCGGTATTTTTGTATGGAACGTAAAATCGATATTGAAAGCATTGGAAATACATGCACCCGAGATCTATGATCTTTTTAATAAAGGGAAGGTTTTTTACAATACGGATGGTGAAAGAGATTTTATAAAGGAGTATTATCCATTGTCGCCTAATATTTCTATTGATTATGCCATAATGGAAAAGGCCGACAATGTTTATACTGTGCCTGGCGATTTTGGATGGTCGGACCTCGGTACCTGGGCTTCACTTTATGAGGTGCTGGACAAGGACGAATACAATAATGTTTTTTCCGGTCACCGGGTAAACCTGGCTGAGACCGAGAATTGCATGGTTCAGATTCCGAAGGATAAAGTAGCGGTGATTAAAGGACTGAATGATTATATTATTGTCGACGATGGCAAGATTTTGCTGATTTATCCGAAAGCCCTGGAACAGGAGATAAAGGCGGTATCCAATAACGTAATTGAAGTGTGCGGAAATGATTTTTCTTAAGGATTTCTAATAAGGTAAGATGAAGTATGTTTGAGAACCGGCTATCCCAGCCGGTTTTTTTGTTTTTGCCCTATTATTTCTATATTACAATTAAGTAGTACTTGTATTACTTTATAACTAACCAGATTGTTCACCTACTAATACTGCCGCCTATGTAGCATCCCCAGAGTATTAAACTAAAAACTATTAACTAATCATTCCTAACCAAATATTTTATGTTTAAAACAGTATCTTGTCTCAAAAGGAAGGCTTTCCTTTTGCTGACTGGCCTGCTATTGTCTATAGCCGCCAGTGCTCAAACCAAAATCACCGGTAAAGTAACCGGAAGCGATGATAATCTACCAATCATCGGAGCATCTATAAAAATCAAAAACACAAATGTGGGAACAACAACAGATCCGTCGGGCGCTTTTGCTATAATGGCAAAACCAACTGATGTACTGATTGTATCTTTTGTTGGCTACCAGGCCAAAGAAGTACCGCTAGGTACACAAACTACACTTAACATAGTTCTTGCGCAGGACAATACCAGTTTGAGCGAAGTAGTTGTAACCGGTTATACCGCCCAGCGTAAAAAAGATTTAACGGGTGCCGTGTCTGTTGTAGATGTGGGCCAGTTAAAGTCCCAGCCTGCAGCCAGTGCCGTTGAGGCATTACAGGGAAAGGCGCCGGGTGTGCAGATCGTAAATGACGGGGCACCGGGTGCAACGCCTCAGATCCGGGTACGCGGGGTAACTACCATCAATAACAATGATCCTTTATATGTAATTGATGGGGTGCCTTACGAAGGAAAACTGAGCTGGTTAAATCAAAACGACATTGAGAGCATGCAGGTGCTAAAAGATGCCTCATCGGCATCAATCTATGGTGCCAGGGCAAATAATGGTGTGGTGATCATTACCACAAAGAAAGGACTTCAGGGACCGCCTAAAATTACCTTTGATACTTATTATGGGACCCAAACGCCAAGAAAAAATGCGTTCCCTAAAATGATGAACCCAATGCAGTATGCAGAATATTTATTTAGTGCATACCGCAACGCAGGGGAAACGCCTGCAACAGGAGATAATTATGGCAGCGGTGCTACACCTACATTGCCGGAATACCTGGTTGCCGGTGGCGCATCAGGACAGACTGTGACTCCGGCAGATGCCGACCCTTCTAAATACAATTACAGCAGGGACCCGGCTACTTTTTATCAGATTACGAAAGCAAACCAGCAGGGAACAAATTGGTTTGATGAAATTACAAAGAACGCGCCGGTACAAAATTATCAGCTGGCTGCTTCGGGTGGTGGCGAAAACTCTACCTATAGTTTTTCTGCAGGCCATCTGAACCAAAAAGGAACCATTCAATACACAGGGTTTAAGCGCTATAATGTAAGGACGAATACCACTTTTAGTGCTTTAAACAAGAAGTTTCGCTTTGGTGAAAATGCACAATACAGTTACTCTGAAGGCTTTGGTGTGGGTGTAAACCCGAATGTTTCCGGAGAATACCAGGATGAAGGAAGCCCGGTTGGCTGGGCGTATCGGATTCCAAGCATCATTCCTGTTTATGACATCAGGGGAAACTTTGCGGGCAGTCGCGGAAGTCAGCTTGGTAACGCAGAAAACCCGTTGGCAACCTTGTTTAGGGCTAAGGACAATAAAAACAAAAGCAATTTCTTTTTTGGGAATGTATTTGGCGAATTGGACCTTATAGAGGGATTGGTAGCTAAAACCAGTTTCGGGATCCGTTATGAAAACTATAATGGCATGACGATGCGCTATCCTAACCTGGAGTTTTCTGAAGGAAATAACTCGAACAATTTAAATGAAAGTATGGGTTACAATACTGAATGGACCTGGACCAATACATTGAACTATTCTAAAGTTTTTGCCGAGAAACACCGGTTAAACATTTTAGCAGGTACTGAAGCGATACGCTCGCGCAGCCGATTGCTGGAGGGTGGCCGTAATGATTTCTTTGTGCTCGGTAATCCGGATTACTATTATCTTGGTGCCGGTTCATCTAACATCAGCAATAACAGCAGCGGAGGCGTGGGTTCCTTGTTCTCTGTATTTGGACGTGTTGATTATTCATTTAACGACCGCTATCTGGTGAGTGCTACGATTCGTCGTGATGGTTCTTCTAACTTCGGGCCGGAAAACAAGTATGGAAACTTCCCGGCAGCCAGCGTTGCCTGGAGATTGTCGGAAGAGAATTTCATTAAGGACAATATAAAGTGGGTAACCGACTTAAAGCTACGTGCGGGGTATGGAGAGACAGGTAATCAGCGGATTCCGGGATTTCAATACCTGAACAGGTTTCAGTCTTCACTGATCAATTCATCTTATGGTCTGGGCGGCGGAAACAATGTGATTCCCGGTGTTTGGCAGAACAACTACCAAAATCCAGCCATCAAATGGGAGTCGCTAAGCTCAGTAAACGTGGGGCTCGACTTTACCTTGTTTGATGCGGTGCTTGATGGTTCGGTAGACTGGTATAACAAAAAAACCAGTGATATGCTTTACCCGGTTCCATTGCCTGCCACGGCAGTGGGTATGGGTACTTCGCCTTATGTTAACGTAGGTGACATGAGCAACAAAGGGTTTGAAATATCATTAGGCTATCATTACGGTAAAAAAGACAACAAGCCTTTTACGTTTGACCTTGGGGTTAATTTCTCGAGAAACGTAAATGAAGTGGTTAAACTTGCTCCGGGAGTAACTGAGCAGCCATATGGTTCATTTAGAACCTTACAGACCAGTATCCTTAAAGTAGGTGCACCTTTTGGTTCATTCTATGGTTATGATGTGGTTGGCATTTATCAGGATCAGAACGAAGTAACTGCAGGGCCTTCTTATACAGGTGCCCGTATTGGTGGCTTTAAGTTCAGAGATGTAAATGGCGACAATAAGATTGATCCGGGAGACAGAACCATTATCGGTAATCCGAATCCTGATTTTCTGTATTCATTTAGTGTGAATGCATCTTTCAAAAACTTTGATATTGCCATGTTCTTTAATGGTGTGCAGGGTAATGAGTTGTATGAGGCTACCCGCTATTTTACAGACTTCTCTACATTTAACGGGGCCAGAAGTACCAGATTGCTGGATGCCTGGAGCCCAACTAACACCGGAAGTTTAACGCCATCTCCTAACATCCGTGCTTCTGATTTTGAGTATGCTTCTTCGAGCTATTATGTTCAGGACGGAAGTTTCTTCAGAATGAAGAATTTGCAGATCGGTTATTCATTGCCAACAGATAAGATTTTTGGGGCCAAACTGGGTGTAAGCAAAATCAGGATTTATGCCAGTGCCACTAATCTTTTCACAATCACCGATTATATGGGTCTGGATCCGGAGGTTAGTCAGGAAACAGAAACCTTTTCTGCACCTGGTGTAGACCGTGGTATTTATCCTAGTCCACGTCAGTTTCTGTTGGGTTTAAATGTTGGTTTTTAATTTAAAAAAAGAAGTCATGAAAAAGATTAATTATATCGTATTTATAGCATTGCTGTTTACGGCAATGGGGTGTGGCAAAGATTTTCTTGAGAAAAATCCACAGGCTGAACTGAGTCCGGAGCAATTGACCACACAGGAAGGTGTTGAAGGGATGCTTACCGGTGCATATGCCTTATTAAATGGAAACCTGAATGGTACTTTTGGTAATTATGGAGCCGCACCAAGCCAGTGGCTTTTAGGTGAGGTAACATCCGACAATGCACATAAAGGAAGTGATAATGGTGACCAGCCCAACATGAATTTACTGGAACGCCATTCGCCAACCAGTACTAACGATAACCTGTCGAATTTATGGGTACGTTGTTTTGAGGGCATCCAGAGGTGTAACAATACCTTGCGTTATCTGGCCGCATTGCAGGGTGGAAGTGGAATTAAATTTCCGGAAGCAAGGGCTACCGAGATTCAGGGTGAAGCCCGTTTATTAAGGGGCCATTTTTATTTTTTCCTTGCAAGGGTGTTTAAAAATGTGCCGCTGATCACTGAAGCGACAACCGAGAAAGCTGTGGATAATATGGCAGACATTTATCCGCAGATTGTAGCTGATCTTAAATTTTCAGCAGACAATTTAGCAGTAGTGAACTCAAAACAGCAGGTTGGCCGTGTGAACAAGGTGATTGCCCAGGCCTATTTGGGCAAGGTGTATTTATATCAAAAGAAATACGCTGAAGCTTTGCCTTTGTTTAACAGCGTAATTGCCAGCAGGGCAAACATCGAGACTTTACCCTATACAGATAACTTTGATATTACCAAAGAAAATGGCCCTGAATCGATATTCGCGGTGCAGCATTCTGTAGGAAGTGATGGTTCCGGTGGTGACAATGGAAATGTTGGGGATATCTTAAACTTTCCATACGGTACGGGTTTGCCGATTACCTGCTGTGGATTTTTTCAACCCTCAATTGATCTGGCCAATTCCTTTAAGGTAACCGCTGCAGGCTTGCCTTATCTGGATGGTACCTACCGTGCGGATCCTTATAAATCGGATTTTGGATTGGCCGGGGCTGATAAGACCAATTATAAAGTTAACCGTACGCTGGCGGTAGATCCGAGGATGGATTATACAATGGGCAGAAGAGGAGTTCCTTTTCGTGACTGGGGAATTATGCAGGGCGATTCGTGGATCCGTGAACCCTCTAACGGAGGTCCGTTTGTGGCGTATAAGAATGTAATTGAAGCGGCACAGGTTTCGAGCGGCACAGGCCCTGGAAATACCAATGTAACGGGCTTGAATGTAAATATCATCCGTCTGGCCGATGTGTATCTGATGGCAGCTGAGTGTGAAGTTGAAGCCGGTAGTCTTGGACGTGCGCTCACGCTGGTAAATAACATACGGACCAGGGCAGGTAAGCTTCCCGGGAAAGCAACAGATGGTGGTCCTGTCGCCAGTTATAAAGTAAGCGTGTATCCATCTTTCCCTAATCAGGAATATGCCCGTACTGCGGTTCGTTTTGAGCGGAGACTGGAGCTGTCTCTTGAAGGACATCGCTTTTATGATCTGGTGCGCTGGGGGATTGTTAAGCAAACGCTGGAAAGCTATTTTGGCTTTGAAGGTGGATATTTTGCTTACCTGAAACCGGTTGTGATTGAACCAAGGGATGAGTATTTCCCGATTCCGCAGGATCAGATAGATAGAAGCGGGGGAGTGTTGAAACAGAACGAAGGGTATTAGTTTTTTTAGAGGGTGTCCAATTAAAAGGGTGGACACCCTCTTTATTAAAATTGTGTAGTCGGTTGTTACCTGTTTTTCTTGATTATACAAAAATTAAATACTACATTCTCAATTGAATCCAAACAGACCAGATCTCATTAAGCGCTATACCCCATAACAGAAGAATAAAGAAAAGGGTTCAATTTCGAATTTTTAAAAATTACGATTATGCTCTTTAACTCTCTCCACTTCTTTTTCTTTTTTATAGTGGTTACTCCAGCCTTTTTTCTATTGCCACATAAGCATAGATGGAAATTACTGTTGGCTGCAAGCTGCTATTTCTACATGACTTTTGTTCCGGTGTATATCCTGATTCTGGGCTTCACCATCATCATAGATTATTTTGCAGGGATATTAATAGAGAATTCAAAGGGGAAAAAGAGAAAGAACTTCCTTATTTTAAGTCTGGTAGCAAACATTGGCGTTCTGGCCGTTTTCAAATATTACAACTTCCTTAATGATAACCTCTCTTTTCTGCTGGGAAATATCGGTTATCAGAACCACGTACCCTATTTAGAAATTCTATTGCCTATTGGGCTTTCTTTTCATACGTTCCAGGCGATGAGCTATACCATTGAAGTTTACCGGGGAAATCAAAAGGCCGAGAAACATTTTGGGATATACTCTTTATATGTAATGTTTTACCCTCAGTTGGTAGCGGGACCAATAGAGCGGCCTCAAAATATCCTTCATCAATTTCATACCAAACAGTATTTCAATTACACCAATGTGGTGGAAGGCTTGAAGCTCATTACCTGGGGTTTATTTAAAAAGGTGGTGATTGCCGACAGGTTATCCATCTATGTAGATGCCGTGTACAATAATGCGGATCAGCATAGTGGCTTGACACTTATTGTGGCGACTGTGTTTTTTGCATTTCAGATTTACTGCGATTTCTCGGGCTATTCTGATATCGCGATAGGTTGTGCAAGGGTAATGGGGTATAACCTGATGATCAATTTTAGACGGCCCTATCTGGCTGGCAGCATAAAGGAATTCTGGTCGAGATGGCACATTTCCTTATCCACCTGGTTCAGGGATTACCTTTATTTTCCTTTGGGTGGCAGCAAAGTGGCTATACCCCGGTGGTATCTTAATCTTTTTATTGTATTTATGGTAAGTGGCCTATGGCATGGCGCAAACTGGACTTTTATTATCTGGGGGGCATTACATGGGATCTATCAGATTTTTAGTGTTTCATTTAAAAAATTCAATGAAAAGAATATTCTTGGTTACCGCCCTTTGACTAATGCCTTGCACGTTTTCATCACCTTCGCGCTCGTTTCCTTTGCCTGGATATTTTTTAGGGCAAATAATGTAACGGAGGCCTTTAATATCTGCAAGAGCATATTTACATTAAAAGGAGGAGGCTTATTTATAGGAACACCGGAAGGATTTGTATATGCGCTCATCTGGATTTTGTTTTTGCTGGTTGTGGAATACATTACTGAATACCATTCGGATGCTATTAAGGTGTTTTATAGCTCAAACAGAGTGGTCAGGTATGCAGGATATACGGTTATTGTAGTATTTATTATCCTGTTTGGCGTGTTTAACGGTGGACAGTTTATCTATTTTCAATTCTAATTATGAAACCATTTTATAAACTATTGAGGAACGGGCTGATTATACTGGTTTTGTTATTTGCTACAGACAGGGCCCTTGGCGCATTAATTGAACACTTTTTCTTTAATGAAAAACAAGGTGATTCGGCAGTTACCACGCACGGGATTCTGGATGCCAACGAAGACATTCTTATTTTTGGGAATTCCAGGGCCAGTCATCACTATATCCCGGAGCTGATCACTGAAAAAACCGGACTATCTTGCTATAACCTTGGTCGGGACGGCATGAAGATGTTTTATTACGAAACTTTATTGAAATCTGTTTTAAGTTATCATACCCCAAAAGTGGTGATACTGGATTTGAACCTAAACGATTTTGAGTATCAGCATGAGGAGGAAGAAAAACTAACAGCAGTTTTGATGCCTTATATTAACAAGAATAAAGAGATTAGTGAATTGATTTATGCACAGAGTAAAATGGAGTTCTCGCTGGCACATATTTCAACTCTTTATAGGGTAAACTCCTTACCCATGTCGATCGTGCAGCATCATTTGGAAATAGGACAGAAGCACTTTAGCGGATACGAACCGCTTTCGGGAGGCATGCCGGAGCATGCTAAAGTAAGACACATTGATAATGCGAATTATAAGGAATCGAAAGACCAGTTAACTGCATTTGAAAATTTTGTTAAAACAACGAAGTCAAAAAATATAAAATTACATGTTTTGGTCTCGCCCGGAATGAAGATCCATAAACACAATGCATTGAAAAGCGCCGATAGTATTTTAAGTAAATATGATATGAAGTGTTACAACTATTCGGAGCTATTTAATGCAGACGCAAATAAGCTGTTTTACGATGTTGGCCATTTAAATGAGATTGGGGCAACAGCGTTTACAGACAGTGTGATAGTTGATCATTTAGCTGAAATACCCGTAGCAGGAATTAATTAGCATTGCTTAATGCTGTTATCATCAGTAGAAACTAAAAATAATCTTGCAGGAAGTGTTCTTCGGTATTGCAGTATAGAGAAGAATAGATGTTAAGGTTCTGAATATTGGTTTTAAGCTTCCTTTTCACGTGCACAATGGGATGGCTTTTTTTGATGTTGAGCAACTCGCTGATGGATTTATCGCCAAGTACGGCCCAAATCTTCTGCTCTCCCTCTTTTACTTCTATGTTGTAGCTTTCTCTTAAGATTTTAAAGAGCGAGAGGTTTTCTAATTCTTTGGAAATAAATCCGGGAAGATTGATGTTGCTGATGTATGTTTCTTCGTAGAGTACCGGAATGTTGTTGATGCGACGGAGCCTGGTAAAGTAGATACAATCGTGTCTCATTTCCACTTCATTTAATGGAAAGAAGAAGTCCAGTGGCCAGTCTTGCTTTATCTGCGTTTGCAAAATGGAAGTGCTGAGGCTTTGGCTGCCTACCCCCGCGGTAACCCCGCTTAAGGAAAGAATGCCCAAACCCAATTTAGGCTCGGTAACGATACTGCCTTTGCCATGACGGCGGGTAATGTAGCCTAAGTTGGTTAGCCCCGATAATGCCTGCCTGACGGTAACCCTTGTGGTATTATAGGTTTTGCAAAGGTCGTTCTCTGATGGCAGTAGTTGGCCTTTTTGGTATATGCCTTTTTCGATCTGAGCTCTCAAATCATCAGTTACTTTCTTATATAGGGGGCTTATTTTATCTGGCTTCATCTTGTATATACAAGTTGTTTTTTATATGTTTGATCAGCCCATCATTAATATGGAGGGCAGACCAAATATAAATGTATGAAAATATGAAGACATACAAACTAAATCGATTGTTTAACCGCAATTCGGGAAATTGTTTTGATGTAGCGATTGACCATGGGTTTTTTAATGAACACTCCTTTCTGAATGGTATTGAGGACATCCAAAAAGCTGTTTCTATATTAGTTGATGCGGGACCTGACGCCATACAGCTTACCGTAGGACAGGCGCAATATTTACAAGCTATCCCCGGCAGGGAGAAACCTTCTTTGGTTTTACGAACAGATGTAGCCAATGTTTACGGAAAAGAATTGCCGCGGGCATTGTTTAGCAGAATGATAGCTGACCCTGTGGAACAAGCCGTTCGACTGGATGCGGCATGTGTTGTGGTAAACCTGTTTAGTATACCCGGTGAACCTGAAGTGACGGACCAGTGCATTCAGAATATTCTTAAAATTAAACCTTTATGTGAGCGATATGCTATGCCTTTAATGATTGAACCATTGGTGTTCAGACCGAATACTGAGGCCGGCGGATATATGGTAGATGGTGATCCGCAGAAAATTATTCCTTTGGTGAGGCAGGGTGTTGAACTGGGCGCAGACATTATTAAAGCCGACCCGACGGATAATGTTAACGATTATCATCGCATTATTGAGATAGCCGGAAATATACCCGTTCTGGTAAGAGGAGGAGGGAAAGCGAGTGACCGGGAAATTCTGGAGCGAACATATGGTTTGATGAAGCAGGGAGCGAGAGGGATTGTGTATGGCCGAAACGTAATACAACACGATGATCCGGCAGGGATGACCAATGCATTAATGGCAATAGTGCATCATGGTGCAAGCGCTGCGGAAGCAGCCACTTTTATAGCAATAAAGCATTAGGTGCGATGAAAAAAGTTAATATAGGCATTATTGGGGGTGGATTGATGGGTAAGGAAGCGGCAAGTTCCTTTGCCCGCTGGTTTGCGATAAGTGATTTACCGGTGCATGTTGAGCTAACTGCAGTTTGTGACCTTAATGAAGACGTACTGTCGTGGTATAGGAATGTACCTACGGTTAAGTTGCTGACAACCGACTACAAAGAATTATTGGACGATGAGGAAATTGATGTGGTGTATGTTGCCCTGCCTCATCATTTACATAAACAGTATTACCTGGAGGTGCTGGCGGCAGGAAAAGATTTGCTGGCCGAGAAACCATTTGGGATAGATCTGGAAGCTGCTTTGGCGATCAAAAACGAGGCCGACAGACTGGGGCGTTTTGTGCGCTGCAGTTCGGAGATGCCTTTTTTGCCGGGCCCTCAGCGGGTTTTTAATGAAGTAAAGTCGGGCAGGTTAGGCCAGATTATAGAAATTAAAGCCGGCTTTCTGCACTCAAGTGACCTGGATCCGGCGAAACCTATTAACTGGAAAAGGCAAGTGCCATTTTGTGGTGAAATAGGCGTTATGGGCGATCTGGGCATGCATGTGCTGCATATTCCATTAAGATTAGGCTGGAAGCCTGAACGGATATATGCGCAGCTTCAAAAGATCATTACCCAACGGCCTGATGGGAAAGGCGGAATGGCTGAATGTGATACCTGGAACAATGCAACCCTAAACACTGAAGTAAACATAACCAATAACCTTGTTCCAATGACATTGGAAATGAAGCGCATTGCACCCGGAGAGACCAATACCTGGTATATCGAGATATTGGGAACGGAAGGTGGCGTGAAATACAGTACCAAGGACATCAAAACATTGTGGACTTTTACACGTAGTAATGAACAGTGGTGGCAACGGACTGATCTTGGATTTAAGGGAATGCCATTTACGACAATTACCGGTGGTATTTTTGAACCCGGATTTCCGGATTGTTTTATGCAAATGCTGGCTGCATATATTGCGGAAAGAGCAGGCTTATTAAATGGCCGCTTTGGGTGTGTAACCCCGGAAGAAGCATTAAATAGTCACTATATATTTGACGCGGCATTAAGATCGTTTAACAACCAAACATTAGAAAAAATAACGTACTTTAAAACCGAAAAAGCATGAAAAGATCAGCAATAAATAAAGCAATAATTGATGCGGGTGAATGCTTTACACGGAATGGCTGGTCGTTGCCTCCGAACCCCAAATGGGACATTACTGATTTTGGTTTAGATTCTTTTTTAACTTCAGGACTGGTATTGGTGAATTTAGCGGAAGAAAAAGAGTACTGTGAAAAAATAATGTATGCGATAAGGGGGCAGATAACTCCTTGTCATACACATAAAAAAAAGAAAGAGGATATCATTTGCAGATCAGGGCTTCTGGTTGTTCAGCTATGGAGCGCAGATCCGGCTGTAGCGGAAAATACAGATACTTTTAGTGTGAAAATGAATGGTAGTTACCGTACTGTTGCCTCCGGAGATATCATACCAATACCTCCCGGTCAGCGGATTACAATTGAGCCCGGGGTTTGGCATGAGTTCTATCCCGAATCTGATGAATGTATTATTGGAGAGGTATCTACCGCCAATGATGATATAAATGATAATTTCTTTTCGGATAAAAATATTGGCAGATTTACCGACATTGAGGAGGATGAAGCCTTAATTATCAAATTAGTAAGTGAATACTAACTCATGAAAAATGGAATATTAGTTGGCGGTAACTGGATCATAGATCAGGTGAAGGTAATTGATGCTTTTCCTGAAGAAGAAAAGCTGGTTAATATTCTTACCGAGTACAGTAGTAATGGCGGATCTGCCTATAATATTTTGAAGGGAATGGCTAAACTGAAGGCCGATTTTCCTTTATACGGCCTTGGTTTGGTTGGGGATGACGACAGGGGAGACTACATCATTAAAGAGTGTAAAGACCTTGGGATTGATGCTTCCCGGATTCAAAAAGCACCAAATACCGCTACCTCTTATACAGATGTAATGACCGTAAAACGTACCGGGAAAAGAACCTTTTTTCATCAGCGTGGCGCCAATGCGATGCTTGATGTGGAGCATTTTGACTTTAGCTCATCTACGGCAAAGATCTTTCATCTTGGTTACCTGCTGTTATTGGATAAGCTTGATTTAGTAGAAAATGACGGGGAAACGCGGGCTGCAAAGGTTTTAAAAAGTGCAAAAGAAAATGGATTGATTACTTCGGCTGATATTGTAAGTGAGAAATCGAACCGGTTTAAAGAGTTGATCCCCTCGTCCTTAAAATACATTGACTACCTCTTTGTTAATGAATTTGAAGCCGGCATGATATCGGGCATAAAGACGGTGGATGACAGCGGGAAAATCTTGCTTGATCACTGTTACAAGGCCGCAGCTGAAATGATCAGAATGGGGGTGAACAAATGGGTTATCCTGCATTTCCCATTGGGTGTTATTGCTGTGGATCATGAAGGTCATGCTTTGTTTCAGGCAAGTATTGACCTGCCTGAGGATAAGATTGAAGGGGCTGTAGGTGCCGGAGATGCTTTTGCTGCAGGCGTTTTAATAGGCGTTCATCACAACAAAGCGATGAACACCTGTTTGGAATTAGGCGTTTGTGCGGCGGCATCGAGTCTTTTTGCCGCTACTTCTTCTGACGGCATTACCTCATCAGAAGAATGCCTGCTTTTAAAACAGATTTACGGATTTCGTAAATAGCGCTTATTTCTTTGCAGGTTCATATACAGCAACTGCAACCCTCGAATCGGCGCATCCATAGTATAGAAACCATTTTTTCTGATGGAAAATAAGCCCTTCTACAAACACAGTTCCTGCCGGATATTGTCCGCTTTTTTCAAAAGATTCTGTGGGTACAAAGAAAGGCTTGTCTAAGCGGCCGATTACCTTTTCAGGATTTTTAGCATCGAAAAGAACTTGTCCGGCTGCGTAGGTATTGGCCGTATAATTTTTGTCTGCATTATCACCAGATGCATTTTTCCCATTGTACAGTACCAGTATTCCTTTGTCGGTTAGCAAGGCCGGAGGGCCGGCCTCTGTAAGGTCACTGTCGAAATGGTTTTTTCTTGGTTTGATCAGTTCCTTGATCTTTCCTTCTGCATCCAGTGCAGGTGCCCAGTTTACCAGGTCATCGGAGGTTGCCGCGTTGAGAAATTTTTCACCCCAGTACATCAGGTATTTTCCATTCACTTTTGCGATGACCTGTTTTCCGTTTACCAGTTGGGTAACGATGGATGCAGATTTGGTGAACATGTTATAAAATTTACCATTGTAAGCCTTTGCAAATGCAGGCCCGTGTTTGGTCCATTTAATAAGATCTTTAGAAGTGGCAACGCCCAGGCGGGCAACTTTTTTATTCCACTGTGTGTAAAACATGACATATGTGCCATCGCTGGTTACGGCGATTCTTGGGTCTTCACATCCACCCGGATTTTCAAGTTCTTTTTGGCTATCGTTGCCGGGATAAAATACAGGTTCGGCTTTCCTTTTAAAGGTTAATCCGTCTGTGCTATACGCATATCCAAGTCTGGATGTTCTGTGGCCAATACCAACACCTGATTTGTCTTCTGCTCTGTAAAGCACCACAATTTCTTTCCCTTTTACGGTAGCTGCAGGATTAAAAGTATCGTTAGATTCCCAGTCGACATACTTACCTGAGAGCGGATCAAGAAAGGTTGTGCTGGTATTGGGCGAGATAATTGGATTTACACCGGCAGGTCTTAAAAAGGGTCCTAAAGCCCATTCGGGCAATTTTTCGGCAGCAGTTTGAGCCTTGGTTTTTTCTGCAGGCAGCAGGAAAAGGAAGCCGATTAAGGCGTATGGGAAAAACTTCTTCATATTATTTTGTTCCGAATTGTTTGTTTGGTTGTGCGCCCATGATCAGTTCCAGTTTACCTCCGCGGGTGATATCCTGATGATCTAAATAGGCCTTATTATAAGGTTTGCCGTTAAGCTTAGCGCTTTGGATGTAGATGTTTTGTGCACTGTTGTTTTTAGCCTCAATGGTGAAGGTTCCACCTTTGTAAAAGTTTGGATCGAGCCTGATCTCAGTTTTGCTGAAAACAGGGCTGGTAAGCTCGTATCTGGTGCTTCCGGGGGTAATAGGGTGAAAGCCGCTGGCGGCCAATACGTACCAGGCCGACATCTGCCCTACGTCTTCATTTCCAACCAAGCCTTCCACAGCGTTGTGATAGGCACGGCTACAGATTGCCCTGGTCCACTTTTGAGTAAGCCATGGCGCACCAACTCTGTTAAACAGAAAGGGCACATGATGTACCGGTTCATTGGCGTGGTTGTAATAATCGTTCCACATCATGTTTTGAGGAACTTTCTCAAAGAAATTGGTGAGGTCTGCCAATACTTTTTCTTTGCCACCCATTAAAGCGGTCATTCCTTCTATATCCTGAGGTACAAACCAGCCTTGCTGATATGGGTTGGCTTCTACAGATCCGTACCATTGTTTTAACCGGCCTTCTTCTGGCCAGGGTTGCCATTTACCATCTTTATCTTTAGGTCTGAACCATCCTTTTTCGGGATCAAATATGTTTTTGTAAGATTGCGACCGCTTAAAATACTTTTGCTGATCGCCGGGCTTTTTCAAAGCTTCAGCCATTTTAGAAACACACCATTCAAAATAGGCATATTCGAGGGTATTTGAAATGCCGAAAGGTTCATAGGCATATCCCAGTTCCCCATTGCCATATTTCTCTACACTGTTTACGGAAAGTTCGTATGCTTTTGCAACATTGAAATTTCTTAAGCCTTTGGCGTAAGCGTCAGCAATTACCGATACAGCTGGGTTGCCAATCATACAGCCACTGTAGGCATTGAGAAATTCCCAGCGTTCCAGGTAGTTTTCCTGTTTTTCATCGGCGAGTGTAACCAATGAATTTATCATGTCGGTTACAACGGTGGGGTTAATTACAGTTTGTAAGGGCATCTGACTTCTGAATACGTCCCATCCGCTGAAGATGGTTCTTTTAGTGAAGCCATTTGCTTTATGTGCTTTATGATCGCCACCGTAGTATTGCCCATCTGCATCCTGAAATGTGCGGGGATCAATCTGCGTGTGATACAGGGCGGTGTAAAACACTGTTTTTTCTTCTTCAGTACCGCCTTCGACTTTTATTTTGGATAGCGATTCGTTCCATAGTTTTCTGGCATTGGCTTTTACTTTGTCGAAATCCCAGCCCTGGATATCGGTGTTGAGGTTCAGCTTTGCACCCTCCATGCTTACGAAGGAGATGCCGCTTTTCATGGTGACCTGCTCGTTTTCACTGGTCTCGAATTCAGTGAAAAAACCTAAGTGTTTTCCTTCTTTTTCGGTTATGTTGTTTAGAACAGCGGCCTCGGCTACTTTTTGCTGGTATTTATCGCTGGTCACATCCTCAAGCTTTCTTTTCCAGTCGTTGGGAATATCGGCCGACCATATGCCATATTGTGTTAAAGGCTTACTAAATTCTGCATAGAAATAAACCGTATAATCGGCTTTTCCATCACCATTTCCCCATCCACCGCCATCAGGCGTGCATTTCATCCATCCCTGGATGGTATTTTTATTTACAACTTTGATGTATTGAATTGTGGAGGTTCCCCCAACCCTTCGGGCCAGGTCAATTTGTATGCGCGACTGTTTGTTTTGAGGAAAAGTAAAGCGCAGCATTCCACTCCGTTTGGCTGCGGTTGCTTCGGCCTTGATGTGGTTTTCTGTTAGCATTACTGAGTAATACCCTGCAGAAGCCTGTTCAGACTGCTTGTCATAATTTGAACGGTAACCGGATTTGGTATCGCCCGGTTTGCCTGCGCTGGTTTGAAGTTTTCCGATGGTTGGCATTACCAGGAAATTTCCCAGATCTCCGTACCAGCCTATGCCACTCATTTGCGTAAATGCAAAGCCTTCAATAGAGGTATGCTCGTTACTGTAGCCGGAACCGTTATCGCCACCGGTAATGGTATTGGGGCTTACCTGAACCATTCCATATGGGGTGGTAGCTCCCGGGAAGGTTTTACCCAAACCATGATAGGTGCCAGCAGCATCGGCACTGGTACTTGCACCAATAAAGGGGTTAACATAATCGGCAGGCAGTTTTTTGTCAGGGTTTTTATACGCCGAAAGGGCAACTGGAAGAATGAGGAGGAGAAAGAGTTTGAAGTGTTTCATTTGGTTAGTAGCTGAACAGGGTGCCCTGTTCATTTATATGTAAACCTAAATTAAGACAAAATAAAGCGTTTTAGCAAATCGATCAAATTTGATACAAAAGTTTTTATGGATTATCATTAAAAATTATTAACTCACACTTATTATGAGAAAAATAATTTTATTTCTGTTTGGTGTTTTGTTGTATGCCCAAGGTTTTGCCCAGCAGACGAGCTATGAAACAAAGAAAGACATCAGCTATTACCCGGCATCAACCAAAGGGGACGCCTATCGTGAGGAAAGGTGTAAGCTGGATGTATACTACCCTAAAAATAAAACGAATAGCTCAACGATAGTCTGGTTTCATGGCGGTGGCCTGACCGGAGGCAACAAGGAAATGCCAAGAGAATTGCTTGAGAAGGGCTTTATTGTAATTGCAGTTGGTTATAGACTGTCGCCTAAAGCACTTGTTAAAGATATTATTGAAGATGCAACGGCATCTGTAGCATGGACCTTTAATAACATTGCGAAATATGGAGGAAATAATAAACTGATTTTTGTTTCGGGCCATTCGGCCGGAGCTTACCTTGGGATGATGCTGACCTTAGATAAAAAATACCTTGCTGGTTACCACATAGATGCCGACGCTATAGCAGGATTGATTCCTTTTAGTGGACAGGCCATTACCCACTTTACCGTAAGACAGGAGCGCAAGATAAAAGATGTTCAGCCTATAATTGATGAATATGCCCCGCTGTATCACGTTCGCCCAACGGCGCCGCCGATGTTATTGCTTACCGGCGACAGAGAAATGGAGATGCTGGGCCGATATGAAGAAAATGCCTATCTGGCAAGGATGATGAAATTAGCAGGGAATAAGACTACCGTTCTGCATGAATTGCAGGGGTATGGACATAATATGGTTTATCCGGCGATTCCTTTGCTGATAGAAGAGGTAAACAGGCTTAGTAAAGAGATCAAGACAAAGAATAAGATCGGGTTATAAAACTACATTTTATTATTCCATATGTTGTTTCTGTTCCTGGCCTTCGAGTCTTATGTAGCCTTTGGACAGAATCCTCAGGCCTAAGTTTTTGCATTTGCTGAAAAAATGGCGAAATTCCTGAGCATACCTAGTCTCCACAAATCGCTGTGAATTACCCTTGTTCGTTAGGTAAAATGTTGAGTTTATCATAAGTTCATTCGAAAAAATGTAATTATCAGCAATAACATGTACGTATATGTGTATATTTGTTTTGAAAAATGGGAGGAAATATGTATCGGAATGAATTTGAAGATTTACTAACCTGGAAAACTAAAAAGAACCGCAAACCGATGATTATCCGTGGAGCAAGGCAGGTCGGTAAAACATGGTTGATGAAGGCATTTGGTAAACAGGAATATGCACAAACTGCTTATGTTAATTTCGAAAGCAACAAACTGCTTAAAGGAGTCTTTGAGGAAGATTTTAACATCAACAGAATCATCACCGCATTACAAATAGAAACTGGGATAGTGATACAGCCAGAAAACACACTGATTGTATTCGATGAAATACAGGAGGCCCCAGGAGCGCTGACCTCACTGAAATACTTTTATGAAAATGCGCCGGAATATCATATCATTTCAGCGGGTTCATTACTTGGGGTTGCCTTGAATAGACAAACCTCCTTTCCTGTTGGAAAAGTTGAGTTTTTAGACCTTTATCCGCTGAACTATATAGAGTTTCTTAATGCCAAAGGCCAGCAAGCGCTGGTGGAAGTGTTAAATAGCCAGGACTGGAGCCTGATTAAGGTGTATAAAAATAGATATATCGACCTGCTGAGGCAGTATTATTATGTGGGCGGCATGCCTGAAGCTGTTCTTGCTTTTACACAAGAGGAAAATTTCACAGAAGTAAGAGCAATACAAAAACGTATTTTGGAGGCTTATGAGCAGGATTTTTCCAAACACGCACCTCATGAAATTGTGCCAAGAATCAGAATGCTATGGAATTCAGTTCCTTCTCAATTGGCAAAAGAGAACAAAAAGTTTATCTACGGATTAATCAAACATGGCTCCCGTGCCAAAGAATATGAACTGGCTATGTCATGGCTGATTGACTGCGGGCTTATCCATAAAGTATCCCGCGCAAGTAAACCTGCGATCCCATTGAAAGCTTATGAAGATCAGAGCGCTTTCAAATTATTTTTGCTCGATGTTGGCCTGCTAGCAGCAATGGGTGACATTGATGTAAAAACCCTCCTGGAGGGGAATGCAATATTTGAAGAGTTTAAGGGAGCCTTGACAGAGCAATATGTACTCCAGCAATTGAAAACAACAAAAGAAATAAACGTTTACTATTGGTCTGCAGAAAATGCCACCGCGGAAATCGATTTTCTTATACAATATGACGATAACATTATCCCAATAGAAGTTAAAGCCGAAGAAAATCTAAGGGCCAAAAGCTTACGGAACTACGTAGATAAGTACGATCCAAAACTTGCCATACGAACCTCCATGTCTGATTTCAGGCGGGAGGAATGGCTGAGCAATCTTCCTTTATATGCGATCAGCCAATTAATATCATTATAGCAGGATCGTCTTTCCACGTAGAAACTACCAAGAGCAGGTAAAAACATATCGTTAGGCTCGAAGGACTGAATCCTGCGCAATGCAAGAACAGGATAAAGCGTTGCCACCGGGAGCGCCTAAGAGCTCCGAAGCCCAGCCCATTGGTGGTGCCCCTGGATGGCAGTTCACAGCCAGTTGCTGAGGAATTGCTTCATCGCCTCTTTATACTGTTCTCCGATGGTGATATTGATGCCCCCGATCTGTACAGTGTTTTTGGTAACGGCATCAATTTTATCGAGCGCGATGATAAATGAGCGGTGTATCCTCATAAAAAGGCGGGTGGGGAGCTTCTCTTCCAGCGATTTCAGCGTAATCAAGGATAACAGGGGTTTGGTTTCATTAGCAAGATGGATCTTTGCATAATCTTTTAACCCCTCGATGTAAACGATATCTTTTATGGCCACCCGAACCAGCTGATACTCGACTTTTAGAAAAATATATTCTTCATTATCGGCTACCGTTTGTTTGGCAGTTAACATCTCGGCATAGGCTTTAGCCTTGTTGGCTGCTTTTAAGAACTCCTCATAATCATAAGGTTTTAAAAGATAATCGAGCGCATCCACTTTATATCCTTCTATGGCGTAATTGTTAAAGGCAGTGGTGAAGATTACCCTTGGTTTTGCATTTCCAGGTTTGTTTTCGAGTGTTCTTGCCAGTTGGATTCCCGTTAAATCAGGCATTTGTATGTCCAGGAAAATAAGGTCTATGTGTTGATCGTGTAAAGCTTCTAAAGCCTTTATGCCGCTCGAAAAGCTACCCGCCAATTTTAAGAAAGGTGTTTGCTCAATAAAACTACAGATCAGACCAAGCGCCAGTGGCTCATCATCAACTGCTATGCAATTCAGTATCATCGAGGGTTAGGTTTAAGTTAACAATAAATGCTTTGGTATCGTCTGTGGTATGTGCACTAAAAGTATGCTTACCGGGGTATAACAATTCGAGCCTTCTTTTGGTGTTGCTTAAGCCAATTCCACCATATTCATCGGCAGTTATCGAATTGTTTTTAAAAATGGAGTTTTTTACGACCATTGTTAGTTCTTTATCCTGCAATTCAACCGATATGGATATGGTAGAGGGCTCGGTAGTACTGACTCCATATTTGAAGGCATTTTCGATATAAGGAAGGAACAGCATGGGGGCGATCTGAGGGTCGGACTTAAGTATCGGCTCCTCAAAAACTACGGTAGTTGTATCATTTAAGCGCAGTTTCATGAGTTCGATGTAATCGACAATAAAAGAAACTTCTTTGCTGAGCGGAGTTATGCCCGACTGCGTTTCATAAAGCAGGTAGCGCATCATCCGCGACAGCTTGTGTAAGGCTTTCCTGGACTTGTCGACATCTACGTGCGTTAATGCATAAATGTTGTTTAAAGTGTTAAAAAAGAAATGAGGATTGATCTGTGCTTTTAGAAAGGACAGTTCTGAACCTATCTTTTCTTTCTCGAGGGCCTCTCTGCTTTGTTTATCTGCCTGCCATTTCTGAATTAAGGTAACGCTGGTACTGATACCTACCATAAACAAGGTCATCATGATCTGGAAAACATCAATTCTATTTGACCTTTTTGGTGGGCGGGGTATTCCCAATTCACCAAATGCCTTTGACATCAGCTCAGGGAGATTCAGTGCGTTGTCTATGATTTTTACGAAGGGACCAGCTAAAATGGCTATTGCCAGAATAACCAATACAAAGGTGAGTGTTTTGTTTTTTAGCAGGAGCTGAGGGACAAGGATATTGCTGTTTACATAAAAGACAGCAATCAACATCACCAGGATACAGCCTTGCTTTACCCAGAATTGAGGAGGTAATGTGATATTCCATGATAAAGGCTGGTGAAAAAGAAGCACGAAAGCAAATAGCATCCATGAAAATACATGGAGTAATATGCTAAGATAGGAACGGCTTTTTACTGAAACCATTGGTTTAAAATTTAATGATTATTAAGTGTGTACAAGGTAGGGAACCTATCCAGATAAGTGCAAATGTTTCCGTCGATTCATATCGACCCCCCGTCGATGTGTTTGATATGCCGGTCTATCGCGTTTTTTTTAGATGCTAAATAGCTGTTGATTTGATCAGTTAATATAGTTTTTTATATAGAGATATGTCAAAATTAACAATGAAAATTCTGCTGCTTTTATGCATCACCTGCTTTAGCCTTCGGGGCTTTAGTCAGGATACCGCATTAAAAGTTTTGCCGCCGATCTGGGATCTGGAAGCATGCCTGCAGTACGCAAAGACAAATAACATTCAGCTTAAGAGTTTGCAACTGGATAAGCAAAGCGCTGAACAGGATAAGTTGCTGGCAAAATCGGCATTGCTGCCTGATCTTTACGGCTCGGCTTCGCAATCCTTTAACCATTATAACATGGCTACCAATGGGAATAATGGTGGGCTTAATTATTCGGGGTCATATGGTTTGAGTTCTTCGTGGACGCTATATAAAGGAGGTTATCTTAAAACAGATATAAAGCAAAAGGATTTGTCGGTTCAGTCGGCAAACTTCAGCATTCTGGAAAATGAAAACGACATTACCTTACAGATTACGCAGGCTTACCTTAGTATTCTTGTAGATAAGGAGAGTATCATTTACAATGAGGACCTGGTAAAAACATCGGAAGCCCAGCTTGAACAGGCAAAGCGCCAGTTCGCTGCGGGATCGGTGGCCCGTAAAGTTGTGGCACAGTTTGAGGCACAGCTTGCTTCGGATAAATACAATCTGACGACGTCGCAGAATGCAGAACGCCAGGATAAAATATCCCTTAAACAGTTGTTGCAGTTACCGGATTCTAAAGATTTTGATGTAGTGAAACCAGATACGGTGATTTCGACAGGAAGCATCAGTGATCTGAGCACCGTACAGCAATATGCTTTGCAAAACCGCCCGGAAATAAAGAATGCAGAACTGGGTGTACAGATTTCGGACCTTGGGCTTATCAAAGCGAAAGCAGGTTATTTGCCATCGTTAACCCTGGGTGCAGGGATGGGTACAAGTTATGCGAAAGATCCAAATTACAATGCCTTCAGACAGTTTGATAATAACTTTTATCAGCAGGCCGGTTTAACATTGTCTATCCCGATTTTCACCAAAAGGCAAAATAAGACCAATGTTGCCAAAGCAAAGATTGATATCGCACAATCTAAACTAACACTGGAAAATACGAAGACCACGCTGGCCTTGAATACAGAGAAAGCCTACATCAATGCGCAGAATTCGCAGGGGCAGTTTGCATCAGCAGCCGAGCAGTTGAAATTTAACCAGGAAGTATACCGTATTGCCAATCAGGAATTAAAGATTGGGGCTGCAAATATTGTAGACTTCTACCAGCAAAGAAATTTGTATGTACAGGCAATGCAATCGTACATACAAGCAAAATATAATGCAGCTCTGGCTGCAAGAATCTATGAGTTTTACTTAGGAACACCCATTAAATTATAAGTCATGAAGTCCAGAAAAATTATTCTAATCATTATCTCCATTATAGTTGTACTTGGTTTAGTATGGTACTTCTTTTTGAGAACTAAGGAACAGCCCGTAGTGCTAACGAAAGAGCAGCCTTCGAGAGGTTCAATTTCTACAAGTGTAACTGCTACAGGAACAGTGCAGCCGGTGGATACAGTTACCGTAGGTACGCAGGTATCGGGAACCATTTCTGCATTGTATGCCGATTTTAACTCAACCGTTAAGAAAGGACAGTTGCTTGCAGAATTGGACAAAACACTGATACAGGCACAGGTTGACCAGGCAAAAGCCAGTTTGGCACAATCTCAAAGTAACCAGACCTATCAGCAGGCTAATTTTAGTCGCCAGAAACAATTGTTCGAAACAGGATCGATCAGCAAGGCTGAGTATGATCAGGCTGTAAATACCTTGCAGGTGGCAGCTGCCAATGTAAATAATACAAAGGCACAGCTGAGATCGGCAGAAAGGAACCTTTCCTTTACGCAGATCTATTCGCCTATTGACGGGGTGGTATTAGGCCGAAGTGTTAGTATAGGGCAAACTGTTGCGGCAAGCTTTAATACACCAACAATTTTTACCATTGCCAAAGACATTACGAAAATGCAGGTTCAGGCAAAGGTGGATGAGGCAGATATAGGCAATGTAGTTAAAGGTCAGCGATCGACTTTTACTGTTGATGCCTTTATTGACGATACTTTTAACGGAACGGTAAAGGATATTAGGTTACAGCCATCCATATCAGCAAACGTGGTTACTTATGCTACCCTGATTGATGCGCCAAATGATGATAAGAAATTAAAACCAGGCATGACTGCGAACATTATAATTTACACCAAAGAGGTAAATGATGCGCTGCTGGTTTCGGCCCAGGCCTTAAAGTTTAATCCGGATTCGAGTTTACTTAAAGAATATGAAATTGTGCCATTGCCAGGCAGAGGAATGGGAAGGAAAGGCGGTAAAGGCAGGATGAGAAAGGATACCAGTGCGACTAAGCAACTGAAAGCACCAACCGGGGAAACGGAAAAGATGGAACCTTCTTTTGTGTGGGTATTACAAGGCAAAAAGCTTATTCAGAAAAGAATAAAAACCGGACTGAATGACAATACACATGTAGAGGTGCTTGAAGGGTTGAATGAAAATGATGTAGTGATCAGCGGAATGGAGGGCGGCTCGGCAGGAACTCCGGCAGCAGCGGCGGCTTCGAGTCCATTTATGCCAAAAAGACCAGGAGGAAACAGACGATGAGCCACAAGATCCTTCAAATAGAAAATGTAAAGCGTGAATTTAAAATGGGTACCGAAACAGTGAGGGCTTTAAAAGGGGTTTCATTTGATGTGGATTCGGGCGAGTTTTTAACCATAATGGGAAGCAGCGGGTCGGGTAAAACCACTTTGCTGAATATGCTGGGCTGTTTGGATAAGCCTACTGAGGGTACTTATATGCTCGATAATGTAAACGTAAAAGAGCTGACCAGAGACGAACTGGCAAAATTATGGAAGCATAAGATTGGCTTTGTTTTCCAGTCGTACAACTTATTGCCACGTACGTCTGCACTTGAAAATGTAGAGCTCCCATTATTGTACAACCCCACTATTGGCACGAAAGAACGGACAGAACGTGCTATTGCGGCCTTACAGGCCGTAAAGCTTGATGGGCGGTTTGATCATATGCCGAACCAGTTGTCGGGCGGACAGCAGCAACGCGTTGCTATTGCCAGAGCATTGGTGAATGAGCCTGTTATGATCCTTGCGGATGAGGCTACGGGCAACCTGGATACACGAACATCTTACGAGATCATGTCGCTTATGCAGGAGCTGAATCAAAACGGAAAAACCATTGTATTCGTTACCCATGAGCCGGATATCGCTGCTTTTAGCACCCGAACAGTGATGCTAAGGGACGGAAAGGTTCAAAAAGATTCGATGAATAAACACATTCGTTCGGCTAAAGAAGCATTGGCTTCTCTACCTGCGACAGACGATTATTAAGGAGGAATTATGAAATTTATTAATCTCATCAGATTGGCAATTAAAGCCCTGCAACGTAATAAACTACGTGCGCTGTTAACCATGCTGGGCATTATTATAGGCGTGGCATCTGTAATTACGATGATGTCTATTGGAGAGGGCTCAAAGCAGAGTATTAATGCCTCGCTTGCCAGTATGGGTTCGAATATGATTACCATTATGCCTTATAGCAATGAACCTGGCGGTGCGCGGATGATGGGCAGCAGCCTTAAAACGCTTACCATTAAAGATGTAGATGCCCTGAAAAAGAATGCAGTTAATATTGCAGAGATTTCTCCGCTGGCATCGTCGAGTGGACAATCTATTAACGGTGCGGCCAACTGGCCTACCTCTATTCAGGGAGTGAGTCCGGAATATCTGGATATCAGAAAGCTCTCTGTTAAGGAGGGGATCATATTTTCGGAGCAAGACGTGAGGTCGTCGGCAAAGGTATGCTTACTGGGCAAAACTGTGGTTGATAACCTGTTCCCTAACGGAGAAGATCCGATTGGCAAGATCATCAGGTTTGGTAAAATCCCATTCCAGGTCATAGGAGTGCTTACCCCAAAGGGTACAAGTAACTTTGGCCAGGATCAGGATGATATCATTATTGCTCCGTATACAACGGTTCAGAAAAGGATTTTATCGTCCATTTACTTTGGACAGATCTATGCATCGGCAACCAGTGAAGCCGCTTCGGACGCTGCAGTTGCAGAGATAACCAGCACACTTAGAGAAACACATCGTTTAAGAGATGCTGAGGACAATGACTTTCAGGTAAGAACACAGGCAGAATTAATGACGATGATGAATTCTACAAGCAGTATGATGACTGCACTGTTAACCGCAGTGGCAAGTATCTCGCTGGTAATTGGAGGGATAGGAATTATGAATATTATGTATGTTTCGGTTACCGAGCGAACCCGTGAAATAGGTTTGCGGATGTCGATAGGTGCAAGGGGTATAGATATTTTGTTACAATTCCTGATAGAAGCTATTGTGATTAGTGTAACGGGTGGGGTAATTGGTGTGATATTGGGCGTTTCGGCAGCGCTGATTGTTCCGGCGTCATTGAACTGGCCGACGGTAATTTCTGAATTCTCGATTGTAATATCCTTTTTGGTTTGTGCAATAACAGGAATTTTCTTTGGCTATTATCCGGCACTGAAGGCATCAAAATTAGATCCTATAGAAGCGTTAAGGTACGAGTAAGAGAAGTGCTTGTGAGGTTAATTATCGCAGAAAATACAGTATTAACCTATGAATTTAGCCCGTTGATCTCAATTAACATTTGTTAACATATGAATTTATAAAATTCGCTTCCAGAATATGAAGCGAATTTTACTATTACTTGGATTTACAGGCGTCATGAGCATTAGTGCATGGGCGCAGCGCCCGCTAAAAACGCAGGCCACAATTGATGGTTTTTACAGCCTGCCTATGGCAAAGATGCTGGATACCCTTTCGTTGAAATGCAAGACCAGGATCATTTATGAACCTGAGATGCTCAAGGATTATATGGTAACAGACCGTTACCTGAATGAACCGGTAAAGGATGTGCTGGGAAAGATTTGCAGGGAGAATAAATTGTATTACTGGCTGGATCCGGATCAAAACATTTACATCATCAGGAGGCCGGAAGATGTAAGTCGTTTAAAAAAGATAGCCGGAGATAAACCGGTTTTTAAAGAAGTGCAGTTAAACCCTACAGCGCAGTTGAGGGAAGAAAAAGTAGAAAGCAGTAAGATGGAACCATTTAAGATAACAGGTAGGGTGGTAGACAATGCCAGTGGAGAATCTTTGCCTGCGGCAATTGTAAAAGTGCGTAACACACGGATCAGTACAGCTACCAATGCAGATGGTTATTTTACACTTTTAAATGTGCCTTCGGATACCTGTGTGCTCGATATAAACTATATCGGTTACCGCCCGGATGTGTATGCATTGAATAAAACGAACATTAAAGCAGAAATTATTATAGCGCTTTTTCCGGCCGTAAAATCATTAAATGAGGTAACGATAACTGATAAAAGGAGAGACAATGCTATGAGTACCGACAAGCGAAGGGTAAGTGTACTGCAGATTTCTCCGTCAAAACTTGAAGAACTCCCTAACATTGGAGAAAAGGATATCCTAAGGTCATTTCAGCTTATGCCGGGTATTAGTGCAAGTAACGAATCTTCATCGGGCGCATATGTAAGAGGAGGGACTCCCGACCAAAACCTGGTGCTTTTTGATGGTTTTACCGTTTACCAGGTTGATCACCTCTATGGGTTTTTCAGCGCATTTAATAGCAATGCCGTTAAAGATGTGACTTTGTATAAAGGAGGTTTCTCTGCAAAGTATGGTGGAAGATTATCGAGTGTTACCGATATAGTAGGTAAAGAAGGGAATAATAAAGAAACCAATATTGCCGGAGATTTGAGCTTACTCAGTGCGAATGTGTTTTTGGAAAAACCGATCAACAGTAAATCAACTTTGTTACTGGCTTACAGACATTCCTATCAGGGACCACTGTATAACAAGATCTTCAATAAATTTAACAGCAGCACGACTGTTGCTTCCGGGCCAGGGGGTGGACGCATGGGAGGCGGCCCCCCGGGTGGCGGAGGTGGAGGTTTTGGTGGCGGCGCTACAACTGCTACCGTACCATCTTCGTCCTTTTATGACCTGAATGCAAAATATACCTATGCACCGGATGATAAAAACAGGTTTTCGTGGAGCATTTACCAGGGAAATGATAACCTTGATAACAGCAGGGATGTAGCATTGCCGTCTTTTTTATCGGGTGGTGGTAGTATCAGCTCAACAGATAAAACAACATATGGCAACCTGGGATCGAGCTTTAAGTGGTCGAGCCGATGGAACTCCAGATTATATTCCAATACTTTGCTCAGCTATTCTACCTATCATAGCGACAGAGACAACAGCAATACCATAACTGTTCAGGATAGTGAAGGGGTTGATCAGGAAATCTCGACAGGGACATTTGAAAAGAACAACCTTAAAGACTTTAGTTTGAAATCTGACTGGGAATGGCAGGCCGGGGGTAAATTAAAAGTGTTATTTGGGGGATTTGCATCCAGACAAAATGTTTCTTACGAGAACAGTTTAAATGATACCAGTACCTTGATTAACCAGAATACTAAAGCACTTACCAGTGGGGGATATGCCGAACTGGAGATTAATCCGGTAAGTAGGTTACAGTTGAATCCGAGCTTGCGGAGTACTTATTATGACCTTACGGGAAAAGTATACCTGGAGCCGCGGTTTTCGGCAACTTATACGCTCACAGATCGCTTTACACTTAAAGGCTCGACCGGGAAATTCTATCAGTTTACAAATCGGGTAATTAAAGAAGATATTCTGGCAGGCAGCAGAGATTTCTGGGTACTCTCTAATGGAAGTACTATTCCGGTAAGCTCTGCCCTGCATTATATAGCCGGATTTAGTTATGAAACAGACCAGTTCCTGATTGATGTAGAGGGCTATTACAAGAGTTTGGATAACCTGAGTGAATACTCGCAGCGGCAAACCGGCAGGAGGATGGGATCGGCAGGGACACTGGAAGAACACTTTTACAATGGGACCGGCTATACAAAAGGAGTTGAGTTTTTATTGCAAAAAACACATGGTAAATACACCGGCTGGGTGAGTTATACACTCTCAAAAGCAGTAAATAATTTTGAGGTGTATGGTGGTGAATTTCCTGCAAATCAGGACACAGGCCATGAATTTAAGCTGGTTAATGTTTATCATAACGGTAAATGGACGTTTTCGGCAACCTGGATCTATGCAACAGGAAAGCCCTATACAGCGCCGTTGACAAGTTATACTGTTAATGATTATTCTGGCAGAAGCCACACTTTCTTAACGATTAGCGAGAAAAACGGCGCCCGGATGCCGGCCTACCACAGGTTAGATGCTGCGATTACCTATGATCTGATAAAAATAGACAGCCGCAAAACCGGGAGTATCGGGTTTTCGCTCTTTAACATCTATAACAGATCAAATATTTGGTATAAACAATACTCAATAGTAAACAACCAGGTGCTTACCTCTAATGTAAATTACCTTGGTTTTACCCCTAATATTACACTAAGCTTAAAATGGAAATAAAGATACCTACCCTACTTGCCGTTGCATTTGCCGCTTTTTTTATATTCTCGTGCAAAAAGGACAGCTCCTTAGATGATGATTATTCGAGACCAGTGGTTGAGGGTTACCTGGTACCGGGCAAATCGGTTCTCGTGAAGGTTTATTACCAAAAGTATCTTGATGATACCATTTCATTAGGTTTTCCGGTTACTGATTTAAAGCTAAAAATATCAGATGGTGCCAGAACAGTTGAACTGACAGAAAGTACGGATGGAAACTATGTTTACAGTGACACGACCTTTATAACTGAACATAAGACCTATTCGCTCAGTTTTGACTATAACAATAAAACGATCAGCTCAGAAACTACAGTGCCGGATAAACCTACAGGCTTTGTGACTTCTGATTCACTTCAAAAAGTACCGGTAATGGATTTTGGAACAACGCCTGCGACTTTTGTTCCGATAACCCTGAGCTGGAACAATACTACGGGCGGACATTACATTATGGTGCTGAAGAATACAGAGACCAGCAGGACAAGTACAAATCCGAGAAATAATGGTTCTTACAGAGACACTGAAGTGATTCTGGGACAGGTTTCGTCTTTTCAGACCCAGCAGATGACCTTTAATTACCTGGGTAATTACCGGGTGCTGCTGTTTCATATCAATAAAGAATATAGCGATGCTTTGAATAATAATGGAGGCAGTTCATTAAACCTGACCAACCCTTATACAAACATTGTGAATGGATTGGGCATTTTTACCTCGATGCAGGCTGATAGTTTAAAATTACGGGTGTATCAATAATGAAGAATTCGAAATACTGGCGCTTAATAAGCGCGATGGCCCCTTTGCTCATTTGGTTGCTGGTACTGAGTTTACCATTTCTATCGAGGTTTGGGGGTGCCCCACCAGAATTTAGAAATGACATGCTTAAGAACCTGTTCTTGTCTAATATTTTGCTCATTATCATTTTCTATGTGCACAGTTTTGTTATTTACCCGATAAGAGAAAAAAAGAATGGCATGTATTTTTATGTGCTGCTGCTCATTGTAACCTTGCTTTTGTTTATTCTGGCAAATCACTTTTTGCATCCTGAAATGCCGAGGTTTCCGGATCGGAGGATGCCTCATCCGAAACCCTTAATGAATGTGTTGCCTTTCACTTTTGTGATTGTGGTTAGTTTCTGTTACCGTCTTTATATGGATAAGATTATTCGTGATAAACATATAAAGGAACTTGAAAATATCCATCTGAAAACAGAACTGGAATTTTTATCCTCTCAGATCAGTCCACATTTTATGTTTAATGTGCTGAATACACTGGTTTATATGTCGAGGAAGAAACCTGAACTGATAGAACCATCGTTGATCAGCTTGTCGCAATTAATGCGGTATATGCTTTATGATAGTGATGAAGGGAAGATCACGCTTGCAGAAGAAACAGAATATCTTAAGAACTATATCAACTTACAGTTACTGAGGTTCGGTGATGATATTCAGGTAAACCTTTACCTATCGGGGATAACTGATGAATATACTATTGAGCCAATGCTTTTAATCCCCTTTGTAGAAAATGCATTTAAGCATGGGATAGGAATGCTTCCGGATCCGATAATAGATGTTTCGATTACCGTTGAAGCGAATAAGCTTTATATGGAGGTAATGAACGGGATTGCGCCGGTAAGAACGTGGCCATCAACATCAGATAAAAGAGATTCGGGAATTGGACTGGCCAATGTGCGCAGGCGGCTGGAGCTGATTTATCCTGAGAACCATGTATTAAAAATAGAAGAAACTGAGAATACCTATATCGCTAAACTTCAAATCAACTTATAAATGAACTGTATATTAATTGATGATGAAAGCCCGGCACTGAAGCTGCTGGAAGATAATGTAAGGCAGATCCCGTATCTAAATGTGGTTGCTTCTATCCGTAGTCCGATGCAGGTATTTGATCTGATAAAAGCGCAGCAGATTGACCTTTTGTTTCTGGACATTCAGATGCCGGGAATAAACGGGTTAGAGTTGTTGCGCTCGTTAAAGCAACCTCCAATGGTGATTATGGTGACTGCTTATCAGGAACATGCACTGGATGGGTTTAATTTGGATGTGGTGGATTATCTGGTGAAACCGGTACCGTTTTCGAGATTTCTTAAGGCGGTTGAAAAAGCGAGGGAGCTTTATCAGGTGAGGCAGGTAAAGCCTAAGGCGGTTCAGCCGGAAAACGATCATGTATTTGTAAATGCAAATTATTCTCTTGTTAAGGTAAGAATGCAGGACATCACGTTTATTGAAGGACTTAAGGATTATGTGCGGATCAATATTGAAGATGGCAAACAGGTAATTACCAGAATGGGCCTTAAGGGGGTAGAAGAAAAGTTAAGTTCGGGCAGGTTTATGCGCATTCATAAATCATACATCATTTCTCTGGAAAAGATTGAATCTGTACAAAAGACACAAGTGATTATTGCCGGTACAGAAATACCAATTGGAGAGGGGTACCGCCATGCGCTGCAGGCATATGTTAATGGAAAAAATCTATAAATTTTAATAAACTCTTATGAATATTTTTAAAAATGAGACTAATAAAGGTCTGGATGTATTGTTTGTTTTTTTAATGATTACGCTGGTTATTTTGTTGTTCAGTTCCTGCAAAAAAGTAGAGGAGGATACCACAGGATTTTCGTCATTAACGATTATCAATGCATCTCCTACGCTGGCAACTTATAATGCCTATCTGGATGGAACAAAAGTAGTTGAGGGCGCTTTGCCATTTGGAGGTGTAATTCCATATGCTACCCTGACTGCAGGAGACCATATCCTAAAGTTTACAGCAGAAAGCGATCTAACAGCGCTGCTGACCAAAACGATAACAACTGACGCAAATAAGGCCTATTCTTTTTTTGTAGTTAACAAAAACGAGAATATGGATGGCCTGTTGATTTCAGATACCCCTGAATCTTATTCAACTGAAAAGGCTTTTATACGATTTGTAAACTTATCGTCTGATGCCCCTGCGCTTGACTTGTCTTTGAATAATGATGCGACAAATCTGGTTACTAATAAATCTTATAAAGAGGTTAGCGGCTTTACGGAAATTACCCCGGGAACTTATTCTTTTGATACAAAGAATGCAGTTGCAGGAACTGTTATGAGCACTTTGAGCAGTACTGTTTTAGCAGCAGGGCAATACTACACGGTTATGGCAATAGGACTGGTACAACCGAATGATGTAGAGGAATCATTTAAGTTGCAGATATACACCCACAAATAGGCGGTATTATTTTTCATTTTTACCAACCATGTAAACCTTACGGCCACATGATCCGCATGCATATCGTTTAAGGTCTAGCCAAAATAAAAATGACTTAACTAAAGTGCCTCTCCTAACTCTCGAATCTAAGTCTCCTTGTTTGCAATAGGGGCATTTTTTGTAGGTTTTGTTGGCAGTTAACCAGGCGGTTTCTGAGGTTTTCATTTCTGGAACGCAATAAAATTATCGTTGAACTTAATTATTCGGTATAAATAAATTTATTAATTATTAACAAATATAATCAATAGGTTATCTGGTGGCAAGGAAAGGAAAGGGAATTAAGTCCTGATTTATAATGCAGGACTTAATTTTGTCCGGACTTGACATATTCAGAAGGAGTCATGCCGGTATGGAACTTAAATTCAGCAAAAAAGGCACTTCTTGATGAAAATCCACCTTCTTTTCCTAAAGCCTCTATGGTGAGGTGTTGCCATGCAGATATGTTGTGCAATTTGCTTCTGACATAATCCACCCTATAGCGATTTACAAAAGCAGTGAAACTCTTTTTGTAATGGAAATTTAATACATGTGACAGCTGATGGGTAGGAATTCTCAGGTCGGCCGCCATCTTTGGCAGGGTTAAGCCATGCTGTTTAAATGCCTCCTGATTCCTCATGTAATCTTCAATTAACTCGAAATAAGTTTGTACTGAAGCCTCATTTGGCGCTTTTGCCTTTTTTAAAATTTTATTGAGTGTTTCGGGCTTTATGTCCAGCAGATCGGCAATATATTGAGGAGGAATTCTTTGAACATTGTGGTTTGTTGTGGTGAGGTAGAATTCGTATTTCTCCTGGGCCGATCCCATTCTGACCAGATTTGACCTTTGGTGGGCAGATTTGTAAAAGGATTCGACTATTTTTCTGATGATGATGTTCAGCTCAAAAGAGGTTTGGAGCCACTGCAGCAGGTTGCGTATTGGTAAGCCGATAAGAAGGGAATCCTCTACGGCGTAAATGCTTTCGCCGGAGGGCCCATCACCGTACATTCCTTTTATAGCGGAAACAGATTCACCTTCCAGACAGATATAAGTGGTAAGTTTTTTATTTTTGAGTGTGGTGTAGCCAACTACCAGACCTTTAATTATGAGGTACAAGTATTCGCTTGTTTCGCCCTGCTTGAGGAGGTATTCGTTTTTCTTAACCCGGACTTCGAACAAACACTCTTTAATTTCCTTTTCGAGGGTTTTGGGAAGGGGGTGATAAGAAGAAAGATGATTTATGACCAGATCCATTAACTCCGGATCTGGCTTTACAAATGGTTGATGCCTTAAAGTTGAGGCGTTTGGCATTAAGAGGCCATTGTTTTTGTGGTTCTGCTTACGGCAATCTTTTTTACTGTATTAATAATTGCTGTTGTGTCATAACCACATAAAGCCCATAGCTCAGCCTGTTCACCATGCTCAATAAAGTTATCAGGGATACCTAAACGGATTACCTGAGCACTGTAGGCATTGTCGGCCATGAATTCGAGTATTGCACTTCCCACTCCACCTTGAATACATCCATCTTCAATTGTTATGATGTGTTTGTATCTTTTAAATACATCATGAAGCATGGCCTGGTCTAAAGGTTTGGCAAAACGAAGGTCGTAATGTGCAGGATGTATGCCCTCGCTATTCAGTTCCTTGCATGCATCTACCGCAAAATTACCTACGTGACCGATGGTAAGTATGGCGACATCTTCGCCGTCACAGATTTTTCTGCCTTTTCCTATTTCTAGTGCTTTTAGCGGACGTTTCCAGTCGACAATAACACCGTTTCCTCTAGGGTAACGTATGGAGAAAGGGCCCATATTGTCTTGCTGAGCAGTATACATTAAATTACGTAATTCTTCCTCGTTCATTGGAGCCGCAACTGTCATTTGAGGGATAGAACGCATGTAGGCCAAATCATAAGCACCATGGTGTGTGGCACCATCGGCACCGGCTAAACCTGCGCGATCCAGACAGAATACTACGTTTAAATTTTGTATTGCAACATCGTGAATTACCTGATCATAAGCTCTTTGCATAAAGCTTGAGTAGATATTGCAAAAAGGGATAAGTCCCTGAGTAGCCAGCCCTGCGGAAAAAGTAACGGCATGCTGTTCTGCAATGCCAACATCAAACGCCCGGGTAGGCATTGCTTTCATCATGATGTTCATTGAAGATCCGGATGGCATAGCAGGAGTTACACCTACAATTTTTTTATTGGCTTCTGCA
>NZ_CAMLHF010000012.1 GCF_946479715.1 uncultured Pedobacter sp.
AGAAGTTTTGAGGTTGTGAATGCTGAGCAGAATTAAATTAAGACGACGAATTTGTGTCTGAACGATGATTACCACCCCAAATACTTAATTGTTTAAAAATAGGACCAAATTCAAGTGCCATTTCAGTCAGTTCATATTCAACCCTTGGTGGAATTTCGGCATAAACTGTTCGCTTAACCAGACCATCCTTTTCTAATGCCCGCAGTTGTAGCGCAAGCATGCGTTCTGTAATAAAGGGAAGTTCTTTCTTTAATTCACTGAATCTATGAACTTTGCTTTCCAGCTTACTTATTATCAGAATTTTCCACCTCCCTCCGATCTTGTTAACAGCGTAGGTCAAATCACATTCAATGATCCATTTTTCATTACTGCTATAAGTCGAGTTTTCCTTTCTTGTTGCCATTACTTACATGTTTGTTAGTACCGTACAATTGGTTGCACAAGCTGTAAAAATAGATGCTGCTATCTAATTTTGCAAGGAAAGAAAAGTTATGGATTTATATTTAAAAGGAAAAACCGCGATAGTAACAGGTGCCAGTCAGGGAATTGGCAGAGCAATCGCAAAAGAATTGGCTTTGGAGGGCGTAAAAGTCTTGGCCGTGGCTAGAAATGAAGATTTACTTAATAGCCTCAAAGAAGAAGTCAGTACTTTTGGAGGTGTAGTACCTATCACCCTCGTTCAGGATATCCTAGCAGCGGGAGCCGTCCAAAAGATTGGAGCTGAGGGAATATCACTTTTAGGACATGTTGATATTCTTATCAATAACGCCGGCCGTAGTCGTCCGGTTGAGGTGGTTGGGTCTGAAAAGACCTGGATAGAATCGATGTCCTTGGATTTTGATCGCCCCAGACAATTAACACAACGGCTTCTGCCTCATTTTATCGCTCGTAAACAGGGGGCTATCCTAAACCTGACTAGTACCTATGAATTACGAACGGTTAATGTATCGGCTGTTGCCAAAGCATCTATTGTCATGTGGTCTAAGCAACTCTCAGTGCAAGTTGGCCGGCATGGCATTACAGTAAACTGTTTACAACCAGGTCTCATAGACACCGAAAATATTCGCCCTTTCTTTGCTGGTAATGAGCGTAGAAAATTTGCCGACCAAGAAATTCCACTTGGCGATTTCGGCGAGCCCCAAGATATGGCCAACATGGCTGTTTTCTTAGTATCTCCTCGTGCGCGATACATAACCGGTACGATTGCTGTTGTCGATGGTGGAATGCGTCACTATCCATTTTAATTAGCCTCAGAGTCATTGTTAACTTGCCATAAAAATGAAAATACTCAATAAATATCCATAGCCCTAATACGCTTTAACTCTCAGCTTTATTAACAATTAGCTATTGAAATATTGATCAAAGCCAAACAGTTTATCTTTAAAAGGAATGATTATCGAAAAATATAGTCCAACAGTTTTTGTGAATTGCTGTAAATCTCTAGTTTTGTATTTATGAACGCGTATAAGAAAGAATGGATTGATCTGCTTTTAAAGCAAAACTACCCAGGTTGGCTGATAGCCGATGATCGGAATAACATTTTTATAAATATTCCTGAAGATCAGGATCTTGAAATTGCTATGACAGAGTTCAAGAAAAAAATCCGTTCACTAACGCTAAAAATCAAGAGCAAACCAGACAAATTAGGCTTCTTCATTGGAAACAGTAAAGACAGTAGATTTTATGAGCTAAACGCTTAAGAATTCGCAGTTTTAAGTTGTCGCTCCTTATCTTTACCTGCATGACAACTTTTGCCGATAGAATTATTGCATTTAATAAGCAATTGGATTTTCATGGTTCCCTGCCCGATGACATCCGGATAATGAATCCCTATAAGGAAAATCAGCTTGCCTTAACCTGTTCATCTGCTTTTTATAAAAAGTACTACGACGACAATAAACCCAGACATCTCATTCTGGGAATCAATCCCGGTCGTTTTGGTTCTGCAATGACGGGCGTGTCATTTACAGACCCTAAAAGGATGGTAGGTAAATGCGATATACCATTTCCAGGACAAATGACACATGAGCCTTCATCAGAATACGTTTATGAAATGATTGCAGCTTATGGGGGTATACAAGATTTCTATAGTAAGTTTTATATTCATTCAGTTTGTCCTTTAGGCTTCACCATTAAAAGCACAAAAAGCAAAGAGGTTAATTACAATTACTACGACAGTGTTGAACTTTCAAAGGCAGCATATCCATTTATAATTGAGAATCTGGAGAAACAAATTACCATTGGCTTCGAAACTGATATTTGTTTTTGTTTTGGAACAGGAAAAAACGAATCATTTTTAAGAAAACTTAACAACAAAAAAAGGTACTTTAAAGAGATCATTGCACTGGAACACCCCAGATACATAATGCAATACAAATCAAAAAACAAATCAGACTACATCAAAAAGTACCTTGAGGCATTCAAAAAATTCTAAATTTATGCATGCATAGTAATTTATTTTGGCATATTTATTTTTAACTTAGCAACACTAATAGAAAATCAAATGGTGGCACAAATCATATTTATAGCAATTACTCTGGCCGCAATAGCCTTGTTTAGCTATAATATCAAAAAAGTTATCCGAAATATACAATTGGGTAAGTCGGCCGACAGATCGGATCAACCTCAAAAAAGGTTTATGACGATGCTTAAAGTAGCGCTTGGTCAAACAAAAATGTTTTTCAGACCAATCCCAGCTTTTCTGCATCTGATAGTGTATGCAGGCTTCGTTATTATCAATATCGAAGTTCTGGAAATTTTGATAGATGGAATATTCGGTTCTCACAGAATATTTTCTGGAGTGGGTCTTATTTATGATTTTCTAATAGGTTCATTTGAAATATTAGCTCTTGGTGTATGGGTAGGTTGTGCTGTCTTTTTAATAAGAAGAAACATCCTTAAACTTAAGCGCTTTAGTGGCGTAGAAATGACTAAATGGCCTAGATCTGATGCTAATTACATCCTAATATCCGAGATTTTGTTAATGACAGCATTTTTACTAATGAATGCCGCTGACGCAAAACTTCAAGTTCTTGGATCCCAACACTATACAAACGCCGGAGCTTTCCCTGTAAGTCAGTATCTACAAAATCTTTTGCCAAATTCAGAGGCAGTCCTTGTCGCCATTGAAAGAGGTTGTTGGTGGTTTCACATCATTGGAATACTTATATTTTTAAATTACCTGCCCTATTCTAAACACTTCCATATCCTGTTTGCCTTCCCTAATACTTATTTCTCCAATTTGGAGCCGAAAGGAGAGTTTACAAACATGAAGAGTGTTACAAATGAAGTAAAAGCCATGCTTGACCCATCATTTACTCCGGAAGAAGCAGAACCAGGACGCTTTGGAGCCAAAGATGTGAACGACCTTACATGGGTAAACCTAATGAACGCTTACACCTGTACTGAGTGTGGAAGGTGCACTTCGGTTTGTCCTGCAAACATAACCGGCAAGCTGCTTTCGCCTCGCAAAATAATGATGGATACCAGAGACCGAATGGAAGAGGTTGGGAAAAACATCGATAAAACGGGCAATGGCTTTGACGATGGCAAATCTTTGATTGATAGCTACATCAGCAGAGAAGAAATATGGGCCTGCACAAGTTGCAATGCCTGCACTGAGGCTTGCCCTATAAACATAGATCCTCTTGCAATTATTACTGAACTGAGAAGGTATGCGGTAATGGAAGAATCTCAATCGCCTACAAGTATTAATGCGATGCTTGGTAATATTGAAAATAATGGAGCACCCTGGAAATATTCTCCGGCCGACAGGTTTAACTGGGCAAAAGAAAGTTAATTAAAGTATTTAAATCTATTATAGCTTAAAAATGAGCGAGCAACTAAATTTTGAAGTGCCTACAATGGTAGAAATGATAGCTAAAGGTGAAGAGCCTGAGATATTATTCTGGGTAGGTTGCGCAGGCAGTTATGATGAAAGAGCACAAAAAACAACTCGCGACATCTGTAAAATCCTCCATCATGTTGGCATGAAGTATGCTGTTCTGGGTACTGAAGAAAGCTGCACCGGAGACCCTGCAAAACGGGCAGGAAATGAATTTCTATTCCAAATGCAAGCCATGACTAATATTGAGGTTTTAAATGCCTACAACATAAAGAAAATAGTGACAGGCTGCCCTCATTGCTTTAACACCATTAAAAATGAGTATCCTGGTTTAGGGGGAAGCTATCAAGTTATTCACCATACACAGCTAATCCAACAGTTAATTGACGAAGGCAAGCTAAAAGCCGAAGGAGGAGAAAGCTTTAAAGGTAAAAAGATAACTTATCATGACCCATGTTATTTAGGTCGTGGAAATGGTGTTTATGAAGCCCCACGTAAGGCCTTAGAGGTTTTAGATGCACAGCTGGTAGAAATGAAACGCTGCAAGTCTAATGGATTATGCTGCGGTGCAGGAGGCGCACAGATGTTTAAAGAACCCGAAAAAGGCAATAAAGACATTAATATTGAACGTATTGAAGAGGCACTTGAAACACAGCCAAATATTATAGCTGCCGGATGCCCTTTTTGCATGACGATGATAAGTGACGGTGTGAAGCTGAAAGATCAGGACAAAAACGTACAGGTATTGGATATTGCCGAAATTACAGTCCGTGCAAATGGCTTGTAACAAGCTCCATATTGCCTCTTTAAATTCCGGAAGCAACGGAAATTGCTATTATATTGGGAACGACGAGGAAGCCGTTCTTGTAGATACAGGGATCTCTTGCAGGGAAACCGAAAAGAGAATGTTGCGTTTGGGATTATCAATGCGTAAGGTTAAAGCCATTTTCATTTCTCATGAACATACCGATCATGTTCGTGGACTGGCTACTATTTCTGCAAAATACAATTTGCCAATATACATAACACAGGGGACTTTAAATGGTTGCAGATTTAATATCCGTGAAGATCTCATAAGACTACTATATAGTACTCAGACAATATCTGTGGGGAGTTTAGAGGTAACCAGTTTCTTTAAAATACATGATGCATCTGAGCCACATAGCTTTATGATTTCGTATGGGGGCACCAAAGTTGGCATATTTACAGATATTGGAGCGGCTTGTGATCAGCTTATTTTTCATTTTAAACAATGCCACGCAGCATTTCTTGAAACGAACTACGATGATGATCTATTAAGTAAAAGCGCATATCCGTATTTCTTAAAACAACGTATCAGCGGAGGTAAAGGTCACTTATCCAACAAGCAGGCATTAGACCTTTTTATACACCACAGGCCATCATATATGACCCATTTATTGTTATCGCACTTGTCTAAAGACAATAACAATCCTGAGTTAGCACATAGTTTGTTTAGTGAGCATGCTGGAGAAGTTGAAATTGTTGTAGCCTCCAGGTTTGTTGAAACTGAGGTTTATACTATTTTTGAGCAAGTAAGCGAGCATTCGTCTTTCTAATCTGTTCCGAAAGCGCTGTAAGATCCTGAGTCTTTATATTTTTTACAGGAATTGACATATAATTCGCCATTGTATCTACATCCTCTTCATTTGTATCATTATAAGTTTGCACAATTACATCGTCGCCTCTGGTGTATAAAAATAAGGCACCAGTTGTATCGGTCCCTTGATAATCAAGATCTTTGAACTTCATCAAATTGAAGGAGAAATATTCAATCTTACCGCTCTTAAAAAATCTCTTGTATCTGCAAAAGCCACTGTTAGTAACATTAAGTTCGTAATGCTTTATTTGCGATGTTTCGAGCTCCTCATTATAGTGACCCACAAGCAATTGTTGGATATAATCGGTTTGTTCATCAAGTAATTTGAACTTAGAGACCCCCATGAAAAGAAGGCACATTGTTAATGTGAGGCATATTTTCAAGTTTAATGTAAACTTTTTCATGGCGTTAAGTATTTAACAGAATCAAGTTAAATATTTTTGTATTTTTGATCTATGAGTTTTTCTCCACAATCCAGAATTTGGATATACCAAAGTAATCGCGCATTTACAAATGATGAGGTACAGGCGATACAGCAAAAATTAAATGATTTTACTGTACAATGGAAAGCGCATGGCCATCAGCTAAATGCTAAGGCAGAAATACTATACAACTTCTTTATTGTGTTTTTTGTTGATGAGGCTTCTGCTGGGGTTACAGGTTGCTCTATAGATTCATCCGTTAGGATAATGAAAGAAATTGAACAGGAATATGGTGTTGATCTGTTCGACAGATTTAATATGGCTTACAAGTTAGAAGACAAAGTTATTGTTACCAACAAAGAAGACTTTGAGACATTGGTAAACATAAAAGCAATAGGTCCACAAACTATTGTGTTTAATAATATGGTACAAACATTACAGGAATTTGAAACCAAATGGCAAATACCATTTGAACAAAGCTGGCACAGTAAAGTGTTTGCGCATTTACTGTAACCAACGTCAAGATCAATTATTTAACATAAAACACATCACCTTCTGTAAACATATTAAAGCTAAGGCTCTTCATTTTTATATGCCCTGTTTTTGTAATCTTTAAGTGTTTCGGATCTGCTATTCTTAAGACCTGACTATCTCCCGCAACCTCAATCTTTTTCCCTTTTACAATTATCGCCGTCCCTTCGTCGATGCCTATGCAATCAAATGTCGGATGCGCCGCCAATGCAGAAAGAAGTCTATTAAATCTGCTTCTTTTAATAAAATGCTGATCAATAATAACTGAAGTAAGCAAACCCAAACCTTGCTCAAATACAATATTCTTATCCATTAGTTTATTAAAAGTTTCCCTATAGGTAGTATCTCCTACCAATTGACTACCCGTAATCATATACTTACTCATCACTGCAGCACCAGCGCTTGTTCCTGCAACCGTTGCACCGTTGTTATAAGCCTGATGGATGGCTTTAAAAATGGGTGTATTTAGTACAACCTTCATAAATCGGCTTTGATCGCCTCCGGTAATAAAGATAAGTTTTGCTCCTGCTAAGGAATCGAGTAATTGCTTATTATTAGCACTTTCCTGAGTAAAATTAAGGTAGCCAATACTATTTGCAGCCTGAACAGAAAGTTCTTCTTTAATGGCATCAAAAGAAGCTGCAGGATCACCGCTAGACATAGGAAGAACAATCATATAATCCTTTGGGCTCAGATTTGCGGTTTTAATTAATTTCTGCAGCAATTCAGGAGAACGCGAACCTCCTCCAATTATAAACAGACTTCCCTTTGGTAAAGCCTTTTGTTGAGCAATTGAAGAATAGCTAAACAGCATGAGCACAAGAACAAGACTTTGCCTTAACGCTGCCTTATGTAGTATATTTAAGATCATCATTTATAAATCAATACTTCTATTTTACCATCTTCTGTTACTGTACCTCTATACATTCCTTCTGTATTAAATGGCATGGCAACGTTTCCATTTTTATCAAGCGCTATCAGTCCACCGTCTCCACCCAGCTTCTCCAGTTTATCAAGTGCCGCTTTTGAAGCATCTAATACAGAAAGATTTTTATATTCCATCATAGCCGAAACATCATAGGCTACAACACTTCTGATATAAAACTCGCCCCAGCCAGTGCACGAAATGCCGGCAGTTAGGTTATTCGCATAAGTTCCGGCGCCAATAATTGGCGAATCGCCTACTCGCCCGTACTTCTTGTTTGTCATGCCACCTGTTGAGGTTCCTGCAGCAAGATTGCCCATCTTGTCGAGCGCAACAGCTCCAACTGTTCCGAACTTATAATCTCTATTTATCGTCCCAAGCTTCATGGATTTTTTATTACCATGATCAAGTACGGCTTTTACTGAATCTTCTTTTATAGCCTGTTGAAGCCCGTCCCAACGCTCTTTTGTATAAAAATATTTAGGATCAACAATCTCAACTCCACACTGCTTTGCAAACTGCTCTGCTCCTCTGCTAACCATCATAACATGTTCAGACTTTTCCATAACTGCTCTTGCGGCAGTAATTGGATTACGGATTACCGTTACTCCTGCAACAGCTCCTGCTTTTAAAGTTTTGCCATCCATAATTGCAGCATCCATTTCGTTTTTACCATCATGCGTAAAAACGGCACCTTTACCGGCATTAAACAGTGGAGAATCTTCAAGTACGTGTATTGCGGCTTCAACTGCGTCCAGACTGGTCTTACCCAATTTAATAGCATCATAGCCTTGCTGCAAAGCCTTTGTTAATGCCACAGTGTATGCGGCCTCCTTTTCTGGAGTCATGCTCTTCTTTAAAATTGTTCCCGCACCTCCATGCACAACCAATACATATTTCTTTTGTGCCTGTAAATTCAAAGATGCAAGCAGCAATAAAATAGAAAAGTAATAATTAAGCTTAAAGTTCATAAGTATTCCGTTTAATATAATGGATTTTGTTTAACGTTAGGATTGGCTTTGATTTCGGCATTAGGGATAGGATAAGTGTACTCTTTATTTGCAGAGGTTAGGTTGATTGCGCCTAAAGCATTAATTGCGTCGGCTGGCTCCCTAGTTATCGGCAAATTGTTTCTCCTAAGATCAAAAAATCTATGACCTTCAAAAGCAAGTTCTTTGTATCTTTCTAAAACTACTGCTGCTAACAAAGATGACTTATCTGCAAAGGAAACATCGGCATAATTTTTAATCCTTGCTTCCCTAAGGCTGTTTAAATCTTGTGCCGACAACTGAAGGCTATTTTTTTCGGCATAAGCCTCGGCTCTAATCAAATACATTTCGCCAGTTCTGTAAAGCTTTACATCCGTAAGATTTGGCAAACCGGAGCTTCCTGCAAGATACTTGTTTACGCTGTATTTAGACTTACCAGTACCACGCGCATCATCAAATTTCACGTAAGCAGAATATCGCACATCATTAGTTTTATCATAAGCATTTATCAATTCAAATGCCGGAGCATATACAACGATATTTTTGATATCATAATAGAAATCTCCAAGGCGGCTATCTCCAGCCACTCTTTTCAATTTCCATATTACTTCGTCGTTTGTTTCATCTTTCCAGATATCTCCAAAATCACCAATATTTGACAAAGGTGCGGCACTGATCACCTCAGAGCTGTATTTAATGGCATCGTCCCAATTCTTTTCATATAATGCAACCCTTGACTGTATAGCAGCAACCGCATTCAGTGTTATTCTTGTGTTATCATCAAAATCTGATGGGATTAACCCTTTTGCTGCTAAAAGATCAGATTTAATTTTACTTATGGTTTCTGCAAAAGTTAATCTGCCTAGATTAGAAACTTCTGATATCTCCATATATGGCACTCCCATTGCAGAGGCGTCGTATTTAGAAGCAAAGTTTCTGAGTAACTCAAAATGACAATACGCTCTAAGTGCTAATAATTCCCCTTTGTACTGCCTTTTAAGTACTTCTTCTGATGATTTTGACTTTACTTTATCTACATAGGCAAGTACCCTGTTCACTCTGTCTACAGATATATAGTTGCTCTCCCAACCTGCTGTAATTGTACCATTACTTCCGTCATACTGCCAACGATAAGTAGACACCCCCCGACCAGTGCTATTTTCACTTGGCAAGGTACATTCGTCAGAAGTAAGAGATACATTAGTTATTGTGGTGGCATCCAATGAAGCGTATGCACCAATTAAACCACCGTTAAGATCTGAAACCGTTTGAAATGCCTTTGAATCATCAATTGTATCAGATGGTTTCAGGTCCAGTTCTTTAGTACAGGAAGCTGCTAAAACGGTCATCAGAAAAATGGCACAGAGAGAAAATTTATTGCTATAATATTTTAACATGATTGTACGATTAGAAGTTAACATTTAAACCAAACGTGTATGTTTTGGAGCTAGGATAATCAAACATGGCTTCGCCATTATTATCCTCAGGATCAAAACCTTTCCACTTTGTCCAGGTAATAAGATTACTTGCCTGAGCGAATACGGTTACACCACTTATGAATTTAGTGCCAGACAGCAATGTTTTTGGCAGTGAATAATTTAAATTCACATTTCTAAGCCTTATATAAGAGGCATCCTGAATATCCTTAGATGAATAGCTTCTTTTTGCATCATACCTGGGTAAAAGTGCCTGATCACCTTCTTTTTTCCACCTGTTATAAAGCATCCTTACTGATTGCCCACTTGTTCCAAAACTTGGGTTTTCATTGTAATAATCCTCATTATTATACCTATATACATGATTTGCGAAACTAAACAGGGCTGTTAAATTAATTCCCTTATAGGTTAAAGAGGTATTAAATCCTCCAGTAAAAGGCGGATATAGACTACCAAATTCTGCCACGCTCATTGTTGTGGCATTATAATCCGAGGTTTTGCTTCCATCTGGATTATAATATAATGGATCTCCTGTTTTTGGATCTACCCCTGCCCATTTAGGCGCATAGTGAGATCCGTAAGGCAATCCCTCTTTTACAATTTCAGTTGTGTTTTTCTCGAATCCTTCAGACCCGGCAAGTGAAGTAATCTTATTTTTATTGTAAGCAAAGTTAAGCCCCACATTCCATTTTAATGATTCATTTCTAATAACATCTACCCTGAGCTCAGTTTCTATACCTCTGTTACGCATCGAACCAGCATTTAATGGTAATGCACCAACACCGGAAGTAAGTGATACCGGAAGATCTAAAAATAGATTAGCTGTTTCTTTATTATAAATATCGGTTACCAGATGTATCCGATTATTCCATACATCCAGATCAAAGCCTATATTCAAATCCTTAGCATATTCCCAATCATAGTTTGCACTGCCATAAGCATAAGGATAAATCCCACTGTTACCTCCATAAGAAGTAGTTGCAAAAGTAGGTAGATAAGTAAAATTGCCTGGAAAGGGACTCGCAGTAGTACCGTAACTGGCACGGAATCTTAAATCGTTGATAAACTCGCTGTTTGCAAGAAAGTTTTCTTTTTTAACATTCCATGCAAAGCCTACTGAGTAAAAGCCATGCCATCTATTTTTAACAGGCAATGTCGAAGATCCATCATACCTGTAACTCGCGTTAAGTGTATAACGATCATCAAAAGTATAACGGCCAAGCGCTATGTAAGAGATCAATGCATTTCTTGTCCTTCCACCATTAAATTCAGGAATAAACGAGTTTTCATCAGAACCCGGAGTTGCGCCCGCTGGCGTTTCAGGTAATCTCGGATCTATACCATAAGCAGTATATCCAAAGCTTCTGAAATGCTGCTTGGTTATCTCATAAAGTCCGGTTACTTCAAAGTTGTGTTTATCAATAACCTTTGAATATGTTAGTCCTGAAGTTGAGATCATTGAAAAATTACGTCGTAAATTTTCGCCAAAGCTTCCTTTTTCTCCATTTTCATTTGATCCGGAGTACGAATCAGGTTTAATAAAACGTTCATCTGTAGATTCTCTAAAATCTACACCTAATCTGGTTTTAACGGTCAAATCGTCGGTGATTTTATAATTTAACGAACCACTTAAAATCGTTTTGTACTGATTGGTTTTATTAGTGGTATTTAACAACCTCTCTAAAGCATTACTCCCCTCACGCTGATCATAAATTTCATAGTCATCTGAATTGCCATAATGAACTAATGTTCCATCAGAAGCATAAGGATATTCATATGGCAGTGCATAATATACTGCTGACAATGGATTACTTCCACTGCTGGATCCTTCTCGTTCGATAAAGCTCGATTCTGAATAACCTAAACTTGTGTTTATCGAAGCTGAGAATCTGCCTGCATTAAAATCTACATTATTTCTTAAAGAATAACGTTCCATACCAGATCTAACCGCAATCCCATCTTGCTTATAGTAATTTAAAGAGCTATAAAACCTAACATTTTCATTCCCCCCGCTTGCGTCTACCTGCTGTTCGGTAAACTTCCCTGTTCTAAAGAAAATATCCTTCCAGTCGGTGTTTATTTTTCCAATACTATCTAAAATAAAATCTGCTCTATTTTTTTCAGCCGAACTCATATCAGCATATTCCGGATTCTTTTTCGAGAATGTCCACCCAGGCCCTATTTCTGATCCCGTTTCAAGTCCTATTTCTTCTTCAAACTGCAATCTTTGCGCAGTATTCATCATATTAAACTTAGGCGAGGTTAGTTTAGAAATGCCATATTGAGATTTATAATTGAACTGAACTTTTCCAGATTTACCTTTTTTTGTTGTAATAACTATTACACCATTGGCACCTTTTGAACCATACTGCGCTTTTGAAGTTGCATCTTTTAAAACAGTAACACTTTCAAAATCTGAAGGATTTAATGTTTGAAAATAGGCGTCCTCAACAGGTATTCCATCCAAAACATATAATGGAGAGGTATTCCCGTTTATTGTCCCTATTCCTCTTAAAATAACCTGAGCACTGGTTCCTGGCTGGCCAGATCCTGAAGACACTTGTAGACCGGCCACCCTGCCTTGTAAAATCTGATCAAAAGTTGAAAGGGGCACCTGACTCATATCCTTACCCGAAACTACAGATGATGCACTTGCAGATTGTGGTTTTGTATAATTTGTATAGCCCGTTACAGTTACTTCCTGCAAATTCTGGCTATCCGTTTTCAGTATTATATTTATCACTTTTCTATTTCCTACACTAACAAGTTGTTTTGCATAACCAACAAATGAAAACTCAAGATTAGAGGAATTATCAGGCACGCGTATATTGTATTCACCACTAGTATCTGTTATTGTAGCTATTGCCAGACCTGAAACTTTAATTGACACACCTGGTATCGGTAATCCTGTATCATCAACAACTTTCCCCGTTATAACAATGTCTTTTCTATTAGCTAATACTATAGGATAAATTACTACCAAATTGCTTTCCTTTAAAGCATAAGTAAGCTTAGTATCCTTTAAAATCTGGCTCATTGCTTCATCCAATGATACATTCTGAACATTAAGGGAATTCTTATTATTACTGGAAATTGTATTGTTGCTATATACAAAACGATATTCTGTTTGTTTCTCAATTGCCTTAAGCAATTCTTTAATGCTTAGTTGGTTGGCATTAATGGTAATCTTTTGCTGGGCAAACCCGGCAGCAGAGACCTGCATACATAAAACAAGCAAGATAAATCCTGTAATTTTCATACTCAATAATATCCTACCGATTAAAGAATGACCACTACAATGTTCTAAAAGTACATATTTTCTCATATTTGTTGGTTTAGGTTGTTTTATTTGTTGGATAGCCTGGTTATAGCTATTTTTTTATGATGATTTTATTGTTTTCAATCTCAAACTTAAAGGAGTAAGATAATTGTAAAGCTTCTAGTGTTTTAACAATAGTTTCGTTTTCGAATGTTCCCGAATACCGGTAATCCTTTACCTCTTCGTCTGCAATCAAAACCTCTATGCCATACCAGGCTTGCAGTTTCTGGGCAATGGTTGATAATGGCAGATTGTCTATGTCAAGTCTGTTTCTTATCCATTTGGTTTCTTCGGGCTGCTTAGAAGAAGAATCCGTTTGCAATGCAGAAACCTTGTACTCTTTACTAACAGATGTTTCTGTTGTTTCAGATTGATTACTGCTTACTACCTTTTGGTTGGGTTTTAAAATCACAAAATAGCCCGGGTTGCTTTTAGAATCTATACGAACGCTTCCATGTATTAATGATGTCTCCGTTATTTTTGAATTGGGGTAAGCCTTTATATTAAAAGTGGTCCCTAGAACCTTTACATCGCTAAAAGAAGTATGGACAATAAATGGATGAGCTGCATCGTGTTTTACATCAAAAAATGCCTCGCCTGTAAGCCACAACTCTCTTTTTCCGACATCAAATGCATCATCTACCTTGATTGAGCTTTCTTTTGCCAACGTTATTACAGTACCGTCGCTTAGTATGACTGTTCTGCGTATGGCCTTCCCGGATGAGTAAAGTTTAAAAATATCGTTAGCATTTTTATCTTTTGAATATGGGTTTAAATAGAAGTATAAGAATAAGGCAGCTACAATCGTAGCAGCTACTCCAATAGTATACTTTAGATATGATCGTTTATCGTTAAGGTTAGCAGTGGTGCTAAATTGAACTTTTTCAGCCAGTGCATCACGATATTTTATTCCCTCTTTTAGTTCTTTTATCTGACTTAAGCGGCTGCCCTGTTTAACATTTAAGATGTTGACTATTTTTTTGGCTTCTTCAAAATCAGCTTTTCTGTGCGGAATCTTTTCAATCCATTCATCCCATAGCATGTGCTCTGAAAGATTGGCGCCAAGGCAATACTGCTGAAAGGACTCGCAACAAATTAATTCTTCAATATAAAAATCATCCTTAAGTCCTACCATAGTAATTACATTTACCATACAGACGGCAGGAATGACTTTTTTTCCTAAGAAAATCTATAATATTTTCTAAAATAATTACTTTAGAAGCTTTTTTAACATTTTAATCGCATCGTAAATTGTATTATATGCTGTTTTTACAGTTTGAGAACTGCGTTCGGCTATCTGTTCGTACGTTAAACCCTCGAAAAATTTCAACTGAATCAATTCCATTTGTCGAGGAGTTAATTGTTTAATTGCCAGTTGTAACTTATGCTTCAACTCGTCATCCTGCTGCACAGCGATCATAATCTCCTCGTACGATAGTTCTGCATGCTCTTCTTCTGCTCCCATTCTGCTAAATGCCACATTCATTTTATCCGTATATGCCAATTGATCAAGCATACATCTTCTTAAGGAAGTCATCAGGTATGATTTCACATTATCTACAGTGTTCAGACGAGATCTTTTATCCCACAAGTTCAAAAATACCTGATTAACACAATCTTTCACCAATTCATCGTCAGCATTAATTTTTAATCCAAAACGGATCAGGTGAAAGTACATGTTATTGTACAATTCAAATAGCGCTTGCTTATCACCAAGACGCATTTTATCCCAATAGCTTCTAACATCTTCCTCGAGCAGCATAGTCAAGGGTTAATATAGCGTTTTTATGAGAAAAACACCTGTAAATTAAAAATCCAGCGGACCTAACCTTCTCATATTTTTCAAAATCAGAAATTGTCTATGCCTAATATACTGAGTAGCTTTTTTAGGAGTCCACCTTCTTGGATTAGGGAAACAAGCGGCAATTAATGCTGCTTGCGACTTACTAAGTTTACTACAAGACTTACCAAAGTAAGATTGGGCTGCTGCCTCAGCTCCGTAGATTCCATCCCCCATTTCAATTACATTTAAATACACCTCCAATATTCTTTCCTTACTCCAAAGCATTTCAATCAATAGCGTAAAATAAGCTTCAAATCCCTTTCGAATCCATGAACGACCTGGCCATAAGAATACATTTTTGGCAGTTTGCTGAGAGATTGTGCTTCCGCCTTTTACCTTTTTGCTATTCTTATTTGCAGCAAAAGCCTTCTCAATAGCTTTTAAGTCGAATCCAATATGCTTAAGAAATAACTGATCTTCTGCAGATACAGCTGCCCGTTTCATATTATCAGAAATATCTTCAAAATCGACCCATTTCTTCTCCATTCTAAATGGCTTATCATCAGAACTACGCTCCAGATTTCTTTGGATCATTAAAAGGGTAATAGGAGGATTAATAAATCTGTAAACCAGTACCCAAAGCACTGTTACCATTAAGAACCAAAGAAATACTCTAGTAACAATGGTTGTAATTTTTTTAAATAGAGGAGATTTTGAATTCGTTTTACTGGTTACCCGTTTACGCTTTGCCATCGACCAAAGGTAAGGCATAGGCCGATAATATTAAAGCCCGGATGCAGGATTGTGCGCAAAAAAAAAGCGTCCCAAATGGGGACGCTTTTTAATATCAGAAGATAGATGATTACTCAGCTACAACTGCGAAAGGAACTTTAACTTTCACTTCTTTGTGTAAGTTTAAATTGGCAACATAATCACCAACAAATTTAGGTTCAGTTTCGAAAGTGATACGGCGACGATCAACATCAAAACCTTGTTGTTTTAATGCGTCAGCAATCATGATGGTGTTTACTGCACCAAAAATCTTACCTGTTTCACCAGCTTTAGCACCGATAGATAACTTAACGTCAACTAAACGCTCAGCAATACCTTCAGCATCTTTCTTAATTTTATCTTGTTTAAAAGCAGCTTGCTTTAAGTTTTCTGCTAATACTTTTTTAGCTGAAGGAGTAGCTAACTGTCCAAATCCTTGAGGGATTAGATAGTTACGGCCATATCCTGGCTTTACAGAAACGATATCATCTTTTTCCCCTAGGGATTTGATATCTTGTTTTAAAATAATTTCCATCTCTCAGCTCCTATTTTAATTGGTCAGCAACGAAAGGCAACAAACCGATGTGGCGAGCGCGTTTTACAGCTTGAGCCACTTTACGTTGAAATTTCAATGAAGTACCGGTTAAACGGCGAGGTAAAATTTTACCTTGATCATTGATAAACTTCAATAAAAAGTTTGCGTCTTTATAATCAATATATTTAATACCGTTTTTTCTGAAACGGCAATATTTTTTCCTGTTATCGTCCACTTTTGGAGCGGTAACATATTGTATTTGATCCTTTGCCATTATACTGCAGCCTCCTGTTTAGGTTTTTTGTTAAAAGCACCACTGCGTTTCTTTTCATTATATGCAACCGCATGACGGTCTAATCTAATGGTTAAGAAACGTAGAACACGCTCATCGCGTTTTAGTTCTAATTCCAATTTACTAATTACTTCACCTGAAGATTTATACTCTGTAAGGTGGAAGAATCCGCTTGCTTTTTTCTCAATCGGATACGCTAATTTTCTCAAACCCCAATTGTCCTCTTGAACAATTTCGGCTCCGCTATCAGCTAAGATTTTGCTGTATTTGGCAATAGCCTCTTTCGCAATTTCTTCTGACAACAACGGGGTTAGAACGATAACAGTTTCGTACTGATTCATTGTTATTATTTGTTTTTTTAATTAATCCGCTCTTAATGCGGGATGCAAAAGTAACAATAAATTTCTAATAATCAAATGATTTAGTGTTTATTGAACAACAAATACGGCCTGGCGGCCCTTCGCTGCCTAAAGCTTCCCGCTCATCCCAATAAAAAAAGGTTGACCGAAAAGGACAACCTATGTAAAGCAAAACTTATTTATACTTACTTAGTTACATTTGAACTGTTTTTGTAAAAACCTGGTTTGCCGACCTAATGATAAAAGTTAGCTCTTTCAGACCATTCGCAACATCAAATCTCTTAACAAACTTTGCATCTCCCTCAAACACGCGTTCATATACAGCATCATTATAACGGTCTAAAATTTGAATTTCAAGGGGGCCATTAGGGGCATTTTCAAAATTTAAAGTAATAATCCCATTTTTTTTTGTTAAAATCGGCCGAACCACATCAGCAACTGAAGGATCTGAAACCGAAGTCTTACCGTCCTTAAGCTCTATCTTATACTCAACAATACTGGAATCTGTCTTCAGTTGAAATCTATAGCTTCCATCTGGAAGTGAATTCATATCATAAGTCTTTGTAGAGCCTTTTAATGCATTTACTTTTTTTCTGTATACGACTTCATTGTTAGCTTCGTAGATAGACACCTCAACAACCTGCGTTTCATTAATAAAAAAAGTAACTGATTTTTCGTTTACATCCTTAAGTTTAATCGAAAAATTACCTTCACTTGCATACAAACCAACAGAATTAATTAATAAAACTGCGATCAAACTGATTTTTATAAAATTTTTCATAGCAAAACTATTTAAATTGAACAATTAATTTATAGACCAAAATTACCGCTGTTTTTAATCAAAAATTTATTGCATATTTCCATATATCTATGCTATATTAACCTTCAATTTGACATTAACTTCGGAAATCATATTTTATTCACTAAAAAAAGAATAAAAAGAAATGAGGAACATAAAACCAGGCTTTGAAATCATTGAATCGTCTTTCGGGAGCTCCTTTTATTATTCAAAATATGCAGAGAACTTAAACAATAAGGCACATGTATGGCATTACCACCCCGAAATAGAAATGGTCTTTGTAAATGGGGGATCCGGTAAGCGGCAAATTGGAAGCCACCTTTCTTATTATACAGATGGAGATTTAATACTAATTGGTAGCAACCTTCCCCACTGTGGTTTCACGGATACCACCACAGCTAACAAGAACGAAACGGTCATTCAAATGAAACCAACCTTCCTTGGGACCGACTTTTTAAATCTACAGGAAACAAAATATATCTCAGAACTCTTCAACAAAGCAAAGGGCGGCATTGCTTTCGGATCTGAAACAAAAAAAATAGTCGGCGAAAGAATCGAAAGTATGGACAAGCAACAACCTTTTGATAGGCTTCTGACATTATTAAGTGTTTTAAAAGAGCTGGAAAATGCGAAGGACTACAAAATTTTAAATGCCTCAGGTTTCTCTATCGAAATGCAAGTTCAGGACAATGACAGGATCAATATGATTTTTAACTATGTTAAAGATCATTTTCAGGAAGAAATTAACCTGGCGGCTATAGCAGAGATGGCCAGCATGACTACCCCCTCCTTCTGTAGGTATTTTAAAAAAATAACAAAAAAAACTTTTACCAGATTCGTAAATGAATATCGGGTGGTGCATGCTGCCAAGCTTTTAGCAGAGAAGCAGATCAGTATAGCAAATATCAGTTACGAAAGTGGGTTCAATAACTTCAGTCATTTTAATAAACTATTTAAAGAGTTTACAGGTAAAAGTGCTTCGGAATACAGAAAAGAACTTAAATCCGTTTTCAAGTAAACAGCACTCTATTTTTATAGTCAATTTTTCAACATTTCCTACTTACCACATTCCAACCTCAACAAAAATTCATATTTTCGTGGGCGAATGGAAAATTTTATAGTATCAGCTCGTAAGTACCGTCCGGCAACGTTTGAAACCGTTGTTGGCCAGCACCATATTACAGGCACACTAAAAAATGCCATTAAAAACAATCAGCTGGCCCAGGCATTTTTATTCTGTGGCCCCAGAGGTGTAGGTAAAACTACCTGTGCACGTATTCTGGCTAAAACTATTAACTGTACTAATTTAACTGAAGAGCAGGAAGCTTGTGGAAAATGTGACTCATGCGTTTCATTTCAAACTGGTCATTCATTTAATTTTCATGAACTTGATGCTGCATCAAACAACTCAGTTGATGATATTCGTAGTTTAATTGAACAAGTTCGTATCCCGCCACAGGCCGGTAAATATAAAATCTATATTATAGATGAGGTTCACATGCTATCTGCAAATGCATTTAATGCATTTCTAAAAACGCTTGAAGAACCACCATCTTATGCTATTTTCATATTAGCTACTACAGAGAAGCATAAAATACTCCCTACTATCCTATCAAGATGTCAGATTTTTGACTTTAATAGGATCCAGGTTGATGATATATCTGGCCATCTGAATAAGATTGCACAACGTGAGAATATTTCAGTTGAGGTAGATGGATTACACATTATAGCCCAAAAGGCCGATGGCGGATTGAGAGATGCACTTTCGATGTTCGACCAGATTGTAAGTTATACCAATAAGAACCTAACCTACAAATCTGTAATAGACAACCTTAATATTCTTGATTACGATTATTATTTTAAGCTTACTCAACACCTGACCAGTGCAGATGTGAGTAATGCATTAATCTTATTTGACGAGATTTTAAATAATGGTTTTGATGGTAATAATTTCATAAACGGATTGGCAGGTCACCTTCGTAATTTATTAGTAGCTAAGGATCCTCAAACCACCAAGCTTTTAGAAGTAAGTGAAAATATTAAACAAAAGTATATTTCACAAAGTCAGCAAACGCCTGTTTCATTTATACTTACAGCGTTAAATCTCGCCAATCAATGTGATCTTAATTATAAGAACAGTAAAAATCAGCGATTACAGGTAGAGCTGTCTTTAATAAAAATGTGCCACATCCCTTCGGTACTTCAGCTAGCCCAGCAGCCTAATAATAACTCCGCCACTGACACAGATCAGATTAAAAAAAAAACTAATGTAAGTTCGTCTGCACCTACAAATACTGTCTCAACGGAGGCCCCAAATAAAGTTACCGAACCAATTAAACTTCCTGAGGTTGCAAAACAACCTGAACAGAGTTCACCTACACTCCCACCAGTTCCAACAGCAAAAATAACCAGTCCAGCACCAGCCACAAAGATTGCACTAAAACCTCTCACCGACGTTAAAAAAGTAGCAACATTAATACCATCGTTAAACGACATTGGTCGTGTTGCGGAAGGAGAAGAAGGTGATGAACCAAAATATATAAGCGGAAACGCAAGAGAGGCTTTTACCTATGAGCAGCTATTAGCACTATGGACCCAATATGCAAATAGAGCAAAAGATGACGGTAAAATAAACATATACACCTTACTTAGCAGTTCAGATCCAATACTCGATTCTCCAGAGGAAATTACGGTCCACGTAGAACACAAGTTACAGGAAGGTTTATTACAGGAGGAAATGATAGATTTTCTTAATTTTTTAAGGCCGAGTCTGAAAAACTTTAATGTAACCATTAAGGCTAAGCAGGTAGCAAGAACTGTAGTAAACAGGCTTTACACCAATACCGAAAAATACCAGTACCTGATTGAAAAAAATCCTAAACTAGAAGAAATGCGTAAGCGCTTTAATCTGGATGTTAATTCTTAATGAGGTTTCCCGGGTGGGGTGTCGTTAACAGGATAACCCTCTTCATCTAAATCATCCCGCTCATCCTCAGGGGTGCGGGCCAGTAACTGATCTTCCGGCTCAACCTCAAGGCTCTCCAAGGTATCAATGTGCATAGCAGCGCTTTCCAGGTTTTCTCCAATTTGCTGATCTTCATCGTACGCTGAACCATTGTACGGATTTGCTTCATCATATGTAGAAATACTATCCTCACCATTTGGTGCAGAGGTATCGTATGGTAATGGATGATCATACTCACTATCTTCGCCCCTTACATCAAATTCAAAACTGTTTCGGCTCTTATCGTATGACAAATTATTAAAATCTTTAGTTTCTCCTAATTCGGTAGGATGAAGTTTGTCGAGTGCTTTTCTTGATCCTGGAACATTGTTTTGGTCTGCGCTCATAAGAGTAAATTTTATATATAAACTTAGATAAAATTGTTTTTATAAACAATAAAGTCTCTATGACTATGGTGTGTAAATAAAACCTAAAAATGCCTTGAATTGTTTTCGATTTTGAATTAAAATAAGAAGCCCGCTTGCATTCACAACCGGGCTTCTTATTTTAGTCTTTTTAATCTTATAAACTTGCCAAAGCAGAATTAAATGTTTCACTTGGGCGCATTGCTTTAAAAGCTAAATCGTCATTAGGATGGTAGTAACCTCCGATGTCTTGTGGCTTACCTTGTGCTCCTATTAACTCTCCTGAAATCTTTGCTTCATTTTCAGTCAGAGCTTTAGCTAATGGAGCAAACCTGGCCTGTAACTCTGCGTCTTTAGTTTGTGTAGCTAAACCTTCTGCCCAATACAAAGCTAAATAGAAGTGCGAGCCTCTATTATCGATCTGACCTACTTTACGAGCTGGAGATTTATCATTCGCAAGGAACTTCTCAGTTGCTAAATCTAAAGTTTCGGCAAGTACCAAAGCTTTTGGATTATTTTGAGTTTGCCCTAAATGTTCCAGAGAAACAGCCAATGCTAAAAACTCACCCAATGAATCCCAACGTAAGTAGCCTTCATGAATAAATTGCTCAATATGTTTTGGTGCAGAGCCACCTGCTCCTGTCTCGAACAAACCACCACCATTCATTAATGGTACTATAGATAGCATTTTTGCCGATGTACCTAATTCTAAAATCGGGAATAAATCAGTTAAATAATCACGCAAAACATTACCAGTTACCGAAATGGTATCTTCTCCTTTACGAATTCTATCTAAGGTAAACTTAGTTGCTTCAATTGGTGATAAAATACGGATATCTAAACCGGCAATATCATGATCCAATAGGTACTTATTTACCTTTGCAATAATCTCTCTATCGTGAGCTCTTTTTTCATCTAACCAGAAAACTGCCGGTGTAGCCGATAAACGAGATCTATTTACAGCAAGCTTTACCCAATCCTGAATTGGTGCATCTTTGGTTTGGCACATCCTGAAGATATCTCCTTTTTCCACCTTTTGATCAAAGAAAACCTTGCCACTTGCATCCGTCACGCGGATTGTTCCACTAGCCGTAGCCTGGAAAGTTTTATCATGAGAACCATATTCCTCTGCCTTTTGTGCCATTAAACCTACATTTGGTACAGAACCCATTGTAGTAACATCGAAAGCACCATGAGCTTTACAGTCATCGATAGTAGCGGTATAAACACCGGCATAGCAACGATCTGGAATTATAGCAATAGTATCCTGTTGTTTGTTGTCTTTATTCCACATCTGTCCCGAAGTACGGATCATTGCTGGCATAGAAGCATCAACAATTACGTCAGAAGGCACATGAAGATTGGTAATTCCTTTATCTGAATTTACCATGGCTATTGCCGGGCCATTTTCAATTGCCTGGGCAATTGCGGCCTCAACTTCTGCCTGTTTAGGGTTTCCTGCAATTTTAGCATAAACATCACCTAAACCATTGCGGGTATCTACATTTAATTCTTTGAATAGATCTGCATATTTAGCAAAAACATCTGCAAAGTAAACTTCAACTATAGCTCCAAAAATGATAGGATCGGAAACCTTCATCATCGTAGCTTTTAAATGCGCCGAAAGTAGAACTCCAGTTGCCTTTGCTTCTTCTATAGCTTTAGCTACGAAAGATTTTAATGCAGAAAGACTCATTGCAGAACTATCGATAACCTCACCAGCTTTTAGTGGCGATAATCCTTTTAGTTCAGTAACCGATCCATTTGCATCTACAAATTCTATCTTAAATTGAGTGGCTTCTGTTATGGTTACTGATTTTTCAGACCCATAAAAATCGCCTTCACTCATGCTTACAACCTGAGTTTTAGAATCTGAAGACCACGCCCCCATTGAATGTGGATTAGCCTTCGCATAATTCTTAACAGCTTTTGGTGCTCTACGATCAGAGTTACCTTCGCGTAAAACCGGGTTAACGGCTGAACCTAAAACTTTTGCATATTTTGCTTTGATTGCTTTTTCTTCCTCTGTTTGCGCATTATCAGGATAATTAGGAATAGCAAATCCTTGCGATTGTAATTCGGTAATTGCACCAACCAATTGTGGAATAGAAGCCGAAATGTTAGGCAATTTGATAATATTAGCTTCCGGTGTGGTTGCTAGCTGCCCCAATTCTGTCAACGCATCTCCAACTTTTTGGTCTTCCTTTAAAAACTCAGGGAAGTTTGCCAAAATTCTTCCGGCCAAAGAAATATCTCTTGTTTCTACATCAATACCCGCTGAGGCTGTAAAGGCTTGTACAATTGGTAATAATGAATAGGTTGCCAACATTGGCGCTTCATCTGTTTTGGTATAGATAATTTTTGATGTATTTGACATATTTTTATAAATACGATTATATGAATAAAAAAATAAAGCAATATTGTTTATGATAAACGTGCTTTCTATTAAAATCGCCTAAAGATATAATAAACAGATGAATTTCATGGTGTTTAACTGAATATATTCAAGAGTAAATAGCCAATAGTTGATGGCAATTATTAGCTGGTAAATTTTAGCTTTGCTAAAGAATGAAAACATTTTTAACAGGACTATTAGCTCTTACCGGATTTGTAAGCTTTGCTCAAGCACAACAGGATTCTACCAGAAGATTAAATGAGGTTACCATAAGACCTTATTTTTCTACCCAATCTTTAATCAGATCTACAGGTACCATTGGTCTGATTGATAGTATTACCCTTACCAAACAATCTGGGAACTCATTTGTCTCAGCAGCAAATACAATTCCGGGAGTTAGAATGGAAGAACGTTCTCCTGGAAGCTACCGCTTATCCATAAGAGGTAGCTTACTAAGATCCCCTTTTGGAATAAGGAATATTAAAATTTACCTGGACGATTTTCCATTAACTGACGCGGGGGGAAATAGCTATCTAAATGCTCTAGATGTTGCAGGCGCATCACAGCTTCAAATTTTAAAAGGCCCACAAAGCAGTATTTACGGCGCTAATTCTGGTGGCGTTATATTGATACAGCCCCAAGGCACCAATGCGGCAACAGACAGCACTTCTGCCGTATTAAGATTCGAAGGGGGGGCATTTGGAGCTTTTCATCAAAACGCCTTGTTACAGCATCAATCGGGAAAGTATACATTAAGTATTACGCAAGCTTATCAGCGAAGTGATGGTTATCGCGATCACAGCAACATGGATCGCAAGTATTTTCAGGCGTTGCAAAAGTGGGATTACACAAAAAACGCGAACTTAAAAGCATTATTATTCTATTCTGACCTACATTATAATACTCCTGGCGGATTAACCGAGCCCCAATACACACAGAATCCAACATTATCGCGTCCGGCTGCAGGGCAAATCAAAAGTGCAATAGATCAAAAAGCAGGTATTTACAGTAAAACATTATATGGCGGTATTTCCAACAACTGGATAATCAACGGTAATTTCAAACATGTTATTTCTGTATTCTCATCTTACACCGATTTTAAGAACCCTTTTATAACCAACTATGAAAAGCGAAAAGAATTTACCCTTGGGCTTCGCTCTTATCTGGAATATACAAGAAACTCATCTGATGTAGAATGGAAGTTTAACCTGGGCTTGGAAAGTATGAAAACCGGTACCGATTTTGATAACAATGATAATAATTACGGTCAGCCAGGTACAATTCAGGCTTCTGATAAACTAAACGCAAACTCTAACTTCGCATTTGCTCATTTAAGTATCGATCTTTTTCAAAAACTGCTAGTTGAATTATCTGCAAGTGCCAATCTCTATGGCTACAATTACAAGAGCATTGCCCCAGTAGCCATCCCAAAAAAAACGAACAGATTTGATATCCAGTTTATGCCAAGAATTGCCTTGTCCTATAAAATAGATGATCAATTATCGGTAAGAAGCTCCGTGAGCAAAGGATACTCGCCTCCAAGTCTTGCTGAAGTAAGGGCATCAGACAATGTAATTAATGTTGATTTGCAACCGGAATATGGCTGGAATTATGAGGCCGGTGTAAGATATGAAGATGTGAACAAAAGGTTGTTTATTGATATAACCGGGTTTTATTACAATCTTAAAAACGCAATTGTTAGGCGCACTGTTTTAGTTAACGAAAAAGAGGCAGAGTATTTTATAAATGCAGGAGGTACAAAGCAATGGGGTTTGGAAAGTTCTTTAGCTTTCTGGATCATTCCACTCAATAACATACATTTTGTTAAAGGACTACAGTTAAGAAATTCGTATACACTTAGTCGTTTTAAATTTGATCAGTATCTGGACAAGACCAATGATTTCTCTGGAAACAACCTTACCGGAGTTCCTAAAACAACAGTTGTTACCAGTACTGATATACAATTACCTAAAGGGATTTCTGTGTTTTTACAGCACAACTACACATCCAGCATTCCTCTTAACGACGCAAATACAATTTACGCAAAGAAATATCACCTGGTGCAAGCTAAAATTGGGAAAAAGAACTTATACATAGGAAATATTCCTTTTGAAATCTACATAGGAGCAGACAACTTATTAAACGAAAAGTACAGCTTAGGCAATGACTTGAATGCACTCGGTGGCCGGTATTTTAATGCCGCAGCAACACGGAACTTTTATGGCGGGTTGTTAATATGTTTATAACTAGTTAATAACTATTTTTTCCTCATCTTTCATTTTAAATTAAATGTTTGTAATTTGTTGTTAGACAATATGAAACCATGAATTCTAACAACGAAACCCTATTTTCAGAAAAGCAACGATTTGGGCAAAAATGGATTTGGGCAATCCTTATTGGAGCTAACTTAATATTCTTTTACGGCGTATTTTATCAGGTTTTCCAAAGAAAATCATTTGATGATAACTCTATGAGTAACATGCAATTGCTAATAGCCTCTGGCCTAATGCTATTGTTTACACTTGCAGTTTTAACATTAAAACTGGAAACCTATATTAAGAAGGATGGGATTTATGTACGCTTTTTTCCTTTTCACCTTACACTAAAAAAATATTCCTGGGATAATATTCAAAGATTCTCTGTGAGACAATATGATCCTATTACCGAATATGGAGGTTGGGGATTTAGATTTGGCTTCCTAACCAAAGGAATGGCATTTAACGTTTCTGGAAACAAAGGAATACAACTTGTTTTAAAAAATGGATCCAGACTATTAATTGGGACTAATAAACCAGATGAAGCATCAGAAACACTGAAAAAATTGGAACAGCGCTCTGTATTCAATTAGCTTGCAATTATTTTCTAAATATACGATGGGTCGGATATCTTCTATGTCTTAAATTATTAAATATCAACGCTACCAAAAACAGAATCATTATTCCTGATAATACCGGGGATAATACATACATGTAACCAAGGGCTTTAATCTTTTCGCTTCCAATTACAGCGATCAATGCTGTTGCTCCACCAGGAGGATGCAATGTTTTTGTTATTTGCATTGCAACTATTGATATTGAAACAGCTAAGGCACATGCCAACCAAGCCTCTCCAGAAAAAAATTTAGCAACTGTTACGCCAATTATTGCGGAAATCAAATGGCCTCCTATTAAATTTCTCGGCTGAGCCAGAGGACTATTAATAATGCCATAAATTAACACTGAAGACGCGCCAAAAGAGCCAATAAGATATAAATTATCATTGGCCACCAGGTACTTACTATTTAACAATCCTATTAAACCTATACCTATAAATGATCCAATAAAAGTTAGGATATGTTCTTTTGCATCAATTAAAGTCTCACGATACAATACATACCTTGCCCTACGATAGTGCTTCCTAATTCTCTTTCTCGGCATTGCTCTTTAAAATATGGCGCAAAAGTAAGGTTATATCTAACCATTTACTAGTAATTATCTAAATATCACCACATCGTAAAAGCAAGTAGCCTGCTACCAGACTTCTTGCTTGCTCGGTGCTTGTTCGACCATGGTTCGCTCCTTACTTTACAAAACAGGTACTTTTGTCGAACAATCTGCGTTCTAAAGCCGAATTATCTAATACCTAACGCAAAGTGCGATTAGCAAGATTCGGGTTTTATTGTCTGGCTTATCAATGTAATTTTGTTATATTAAATTAAAGATCATGGAAACATTAAGTCAAATTGATTATAACAGAATTGCAGAGGCGATAGCGTATTTAAAACTTAACTTTAAACAACAACCTTCGTTAGACAATGTTGCTGAACATGTTAATCTTAGTCCATTTCATTTTCAACGGATGTTTAAAGAATGGGCGGGTGTTACACCAAAGAAATTCCTCCAGTACCTTTCTATTGAATATGCAAAAAGCATACTTAAAGATAAAGACATTACCTTATTTGACGCAGCATATGAGACTGGGTTATCTGGCACCAGTCGCCTTCACGACCTCTTCATAAATATAGAAGGAATGACTCCGGGCGAATTTAAAAACGGGGGTGAGCAGCTTACCATAAATTATAGCTATGCAGAAAGCCCCTTCGGATCATTAATAGTTGCATCAACAAAAAAAGGAATCTGTTATATGGCTTTTGCTGATGATCAAATCGAAGCATTGGCAATGTTAAAAAACACATTTCCTAACGCTAAGTATTATCAACTACTAGATATGATACAGCAGAATGCGCTATACATCTTTACTCAAGACTGGAGCAGACTAAATGAGATTAAACTTCATTTAAAGGGCACACCTTTTCAGATAAAAGTATGGGAAACCTTACTAAAGATTCCTATCGGAGGATTATCTACCTATGCTACCATCGCTTCTGCCATTAATAACCCAAAAGCGAATAGAGCGGTCGGTTCAGCTATAGGAAATAATCCGGTAGCGTTTTTGATTCCATGCCACAGAGTCATTAAATCGACGGGTGAATTTGGGCAGTATCATTGGGGCAGTTCTCGTAAAACAGCAATTATAGGATGGGAAGCGGCAAAAACAAATTCACATGAATAGAAAGACGCTAAGAATACTTAGTTCTTCTTTGAAAGGCTTCTCCAAAGATAAAATACCAGATAACTCTCCCATCCCGCATAGTCTTTAAAAAATGTCTGAATTTCCTTGTGTTGTTTTTTATCTGTAATAATATTATGGTTTAACAATGAATTTAGAAGGCCCGCATCCCCATAAGGAACACATGAATGTTCCTTTAAAGATTTCATAAGGGCATAGTTGGCAGTCCATACACCTATGCCCTTTATACTACTCAATGCTTTTTGCCTAGCACTAAGGTCTGGCAAGGCAAGTAAATTATCTTTACTTATTTCTCCGTTGGCAAATGCTTTAGCAATAATAATCAGGTATTCTGCTTTACTTCCTGAAAACTGCATCTCTTTCAAATCATCTACATAAAGCTCTGCTAGAATCTTACAATCTGGAAACACATAATAATTGACACCATTAAAAGGGATACAAGTTCCATACTTTTCTACCAGTCGTCTTTTTAATTTATATGCAAAAGTAAGATTAATCTGCTGCCCTATTATTGCCCAACAAATAGCTTCGAATAAATTAGGAATACCTATTAAACGCAACCCGCTATACGCTGTTACCATATAAGCCAACCTTTCATCATTTTTCACTAATCGATAAAAGGATTCCATATCTTTTTCAAGGTCAAACCAGTCAGATACAAATTGTATGATCTTATTTACGTGGCTTTGCTCCACATCCCCTACAAGTACTTCAATCTGCAATTTACCTTCATAAAAGGCCACACTAACCAATGACTGTCGACCTTCAATTTCGATAACCTTTATTACCTGATCCGCATCCACCTTATACATACAGTCGTCAAAGTTTCTATCCAAAAACCATAAACACTCTTGAAAATTAAAATTCGTAGGAACTTCAATAGATATGATTTGTTTATTCATATCTCAAAAGTATTCATTTGTTTATACAATAAAATCTGATTCTTGCTTAATTAGTAGTACCAGCTTGCGCTCCTGAATCTTTTATATCCTTACTTTCACCGACTTCTCATTTGCCCCATTAAGGTAAACTACCTGTTCTTTTGCTTTTCTTAATTCACCTCCATCTATGCTTACAAACTCATTCCCTGTCCCTTCTAAGCTAAGCAGAACTTTACATGGGGTTAAAACACGAACACCTGTAAACAATACATCCTTAGAATTTGTGATCCGAAGCAATGAAGGAGCATCTAAACTACCTTGTAAACTTAAACCATTTATGGAAGCATCCTGAACATTATCAAAAACTATAGCAGGCCGAAGGTCATTCTTCTCAAACTCAAACCGCACATTATGTAAGCTTAAACCCTTTACGTTTCTGGCATATAAACCGTAAGCTGGCGGCCCCCCTGGCGCCTTATCCCATACACCAAAATATTCAGCTGCTACATTTGGTACATCTCGCTTTGCTGCCTGCTCGGCTGTTCCCCCTCCTGCATACTTTACATGCACATCAGTAAAACTGATATTTTCAATATAATGTTCACCCATTGCATTTAATGTGATACAGGAGTTTTTTTCACCCTCCCATGTATGCAGATCAAAATGTATGTCGGGATGTGGAACTGGCAATGCCACTACACTAGCTCTTATGTTATTAAATGAGATATTTCGGAGGTAGGACTTTCCAGTAGGTTGACTATTCTCTGTACTTTTATTACTATTTACCCCACTGAAACCAATACCAATTGGGCCAGTTACATTTTCCATAACTATATTTGAGAAGCTAAAGTTCTGTATACTTGCAACACCAGCACTTATCTTTATTGCACAACCATAGGTATCGTAAATAAGACAGTTTGTAATGGAAATATTTTGTGAATCACCACCCCCAAACCGAAATATTGACCATCGTGTACTGAAACTGCAATTAGTTACCGTAACGAATTTATTGCTACCAAATAAAGCGCAGGCATCATCCTGGCACTGAACATCACTGTTAATCAAATGAACATATTGACAGCTATTAAAATGAAAGCCGTCATTATTCTTATTTACGCGGTTGTAAATCCGTACACCATCTATATATACGTGTTTACATTGCAATAATCGTACACAATGATATGCACTGGCAACCATAAAAACATCATCCATCCGCAAATTAGTACACCGGTAGAATATTAACAGGTGAGGCCGATCAAAATTGCCACCTACTCCATTTTGCCCAGGCCCTGTATTGTCGCCCTTTCCTGTATAAAACGCGAGACCATTTCCATCTATAGTCCCCTTACCTTCTATACTAAGCCTTTCAGCATTTACGGCATATAAGAATACAATATTCCCATTTCCTTCAGGAATACCTTTTCCTGCGGTGTAATCTTCTCTTTTCGGACTTCCTAAAAGTTTTGCTTCTGCAGAAAGATGTAAAGTTACATTAGATTTAAGCTCCAGAGTTCCGGACAGAAAAACACCAGCAGGAATCATCACTACACCTCCCTTGCTGTTACTACAAGTATCTATTGCCTTCTGAATAGCTTTTGTATCGAGCACCTTACCATCACCCTTAGCACCAAAATCCCTGATATTATAGACATCTGTTTTGTTTCCTGCCTGAGGTATCTTTGCACTAATTAATGAAGCCCCCGCAACTGTAATTGCGGGCACAGAAACTCTTCCTAGCCATTGGCGACGGGATAATTGATCCATACTGTAGTTTGATTTATAAATGATTTTACTATCATAAATATACGGACGACAATAAAACAATAACTCTCCCCAATAAACTAATTGATCAGTCATATTGGCTTTCTATAAAACAAATTCTCCCTCTCTCCGATATTTAGCTCTCTTTTGGCAAGGCTATTGTAGAATAAAATGTATCAACCGATATCATTATGAAAAAATCACTTCTACTTTTAACAGCCATTGTAATGTTTGCCTCCGCTTGCAATAGCGGTAATACTGATGATAAAAGTGTCGACAGTACTTCGGTAACATCAATTGACACCTCTCTAACACCATCCGTACCTGTTCAGGAAAAAATATCTGAGTGCTACATCTATACTAAAAACAGAGATACTGCCAAACTTAAAATAAATACAGAAAATGAAGAATTGACCGGTGACTTGAGTTACAATTTATTTGAAAAAGATAGTAACAAGGGAACTATTTCAGGAGAGGTTAAAGGTGATACAATTCTAGCCGAATACACTTTCGATTCGGAAGGGATGCGCTCAACTAGAGAAGTTGTATTCTTAAAAAGAGACAGAAAGTTATATGAAGGTTTTGGCGAGGTACAAGAGAAAAACGGCAAAACTGTATTTAAAGACAGAACCAAGTTAAAATTTGGAGATGCAATAGTATTTTCTTTAACGGATTGTAAATAGTTTAAAAATTTTCAAAGCGTTCCCAAAAACCATCAACGGGTAGCTTAGCGAAAATATTTACTGGCTCTTTTTTTACCGGATGAATAAATTGCAACCTACGCGCATGCAAGCAGATGCTCCCCTTACGACTTCCTCTGGGGTAACCATACTTATTATCGCCAACAATAGGACATCCTAGCGTGGATAGTTGTACTCTTATTTGATGAGAACGCCCTGTAAGAGGATCCACTTCAATCAGATAATAGCCACCAAGCTCTCCTATTAACCTATAGCTCAATTCCGAACGCTGACTTCCGGGAACTTCCATGTTATGCGGAGTAACCACATTCTTTTGAGGATTTTTCACTAACCAATGAACAAGTGTACCAGAAGTTTTAGCAGGCTTATTTCTAACAATGGCCCAATAAGTTTTTTTTACTTCACGATTTTTGAATACTGCATTCATCCGCTCCAGTGCTTTACTGGTTTTAGCAAAAAGTATCACCCCACTAACGGGCCTGTCTAAACGATGTACAACACCCAAAAAAGCACTATTGGGTTTATTATACTTTTTAGCAAGATACTTTTTAACCTGCTCATCAAGAGGCTCATCTCCAGTTTCATCAATCTGCACAATATCACCCGCACGTTTTAGTACAGCTATAAGGTGATTGTCTTCGTAAAGTACATCTTTATCAGTTACCGGCATTAATACTGCTCTTTTTCGTTCGGAAAATCTTTTGCTTTCACATCTTTAATGTACGACTGTGCAGCGTCCAATATACCATCATACAGATTTACATATTGACGCAAGAAGCGAGGTTTAAAACCTTTTGTTAAACCAATCATATCATTCACAACCAGGACCTGACCATCGCAATCAGGGCCAGCACCAATACCTATAGTAGGAATTTGTAAACTTTCAGAAACTACTTTGGCTAATTTCGCCGGTATCTTTTCAAGCACAATAGCAAAACAACCAGCCTCCTGAAGCGCAATAGCATCAGTTTTTAATTTCTCAGCTTCATCTTCATCTTTTGCCCTAACAGTATACGTCCCAAACTTATAAATAGACTGAGGCGTTAATCCCAAATGTCCCATAACAGGAATTCCAGCTGTAATAATGCGTGATATTGATTCTGCTACTTCTGTTCCACCCTCAAGTTTTACACCGTGTGCCCCAGACTCTTTCATTATCCTGATAGCAGAATTAAGCGCCTCTTTAGAATTGCCTTGATAACTACCAAAAGGTAGATCAACTACAACGAAGGCGCGTTTTGCCCCTCTAACTACACCTTGAGCATGATAAATCATTTGATCAAGTGTTATAGGTAAAGTGGTTTCATGACCGGCCATTACATTGGATGCTGAATCACCAACTAATAATACATCCAAACCAGCATCATCAAGAATTGTGGCCATCGAATAATCGTAAGCGGTTAACATGGCTATTTTCTCTCCACTAACCTTCATCTCCTGAAGGATATGTGTGGTTATGCGTTTAACCTCTTTGTTTACAGACATAGTTCTATAGTTTTGTAGCGACAAAATTAGTTTTTACATTCGAAATAAAGACAGTTTTATCGTTTTTGTGACATTTTGTTTATGCCTCACTAAGTTTGCACATATGGCTACATTATAATGGAAAGATTTATAACCGCTGAATGCTGCACAAAACAATCTAAAAAAAAATCTTGATTTAAATCCTCAAAGACGTATCTTTGTATCCCGAAATGAAAGGGTCACTTAACAGCACATTTGTTAACTACAAAAACGGCATCAAAGCCGTGTCAGAACCATCATTTTTTCCTTTTTTTATCCCAATAATTTCTCTTAATAATTACCATGACTAATTACACCAAGTTACCTGCAATCTTGTTACTGGCTGATGGCACAGTTTACCACGGTAAAGCCGCTGGAAAAATAGGTACAACAACAGGCGAGATCTGTTTTAATACAGGTATGACAGGATATCAGGAAATTTTTACTGATCCTTCTTATTTCGCTCAGATTATGGTAACCACCAATGCACATATTGGAAATTATGGTATCCACAAAGATGAAACTGAATCAGAAAGTATAAAAATTGCTGGTTTGGTTTGTAAAAATTACAACATTGGTTTTAGCCGTAAAGAAGCTTCTGAATCTATACAGGATTATTTTCAGAATGAAAATATTGTAGGTATCTCCGATATTGATACACGTGCGTTAGTTCGTCACATCAGAAATAAAGGAGCTATGAACGCAATCATTTCTTCAGAAATTACTGATCTTGAAGAATTAAAAAGCAAATTAGCAGAAGTACCATCAATGGATGGTTTAGAATTATCTTCTAAAGTTTCTACTAAAGAACCTTATTTCTATGGCTCACCAGATGCTACCTATAAAATAGCAGCACTAGACTTAGGCATTAAGAAAAACATCTTACGCAACTTCGACGACAGAGATATTTATGTTCAGGTTTTCCCTGCTAAGACCACTTTCGAGGAAATGGACAAATGGGGCGCTGATGGCTATTTTATTTCTAATGGCCCTGGTGATCCTTCAGCAATGCCATATGCTATTGAAACTGTTACAAAAGTATTAGCCGCTGATAAACCTCTTTTTGGAATATGCTTAGGTCATCAATTGCTTGCAGAAGCAAACGGAATAGGCACCATGAAAATGTTTAACGGCCACAGGGGCTTAAATCACCCGGTTAAAAATATCATTAAAAATCATTGCGAAGTAACTTCGCAAAACCATGGTTTTGGCGTTATCCCTGAAGATGTAAGAAAATCAGAGAAGGTAGAGATTACCCACATTAATTTAAATGACCAATCTATCGAGGGTATCCGTGTGAAAGGCAAAAAAGCATTCTCGGTACAGTACCACCCTGAATCTTCACCAGGCCCACATGATTCACGTTACCTTTTTGACGACTTTATAGGTATGATCAAGAACGAATTAGCCTGGTAATATTCACCGGTTCAAAATTATCATTTTACCGACATTTTAGAAGGTTTAGCAGAATAGCGTTTTCTATTCCTCTAAACCTTCTTACATTTATAACATGGATAAAACAAATGCCATTATCAGTGTAAAAGAACTGGTAAAAAAGTATGATGACTTCACTGCTGTGCAAGGTATTAGCTTTGAAGTTTATGAAAATGAGATTTTTGGTCTTTTAGGACCAAATGGGGCAGGAAAAACCACTACTCTTGAAATTATCGAAACCCTCCGTGAAAAAACTTCCGGAGAGATTATTGTTGATGGCTTTTCTGTAGACAAAGATGCCAACAAAATTAAAAGAATAATAGGCGTACAATTACAGGCAGCAGGTTATTACCCAAACCTAAATCTGGTTGAGTTAATGGAACTGTTTTCTGGTCTGTATGGTGTGGATATCAAACCAATGGAGATGCTTGAAAAGGTAAATCTTCAGGACAAAGCAAAAGCTAAATACAAGGCGCTTTCAGGTGGACAAAAACAGCGTTTTTCTATAGCCACAACTCTTATAAACTCTCCTAAAATCATTTTCCTTGATGAGCCTACTACTGGATTAGATCCTCAGGCACGCCGCAATTTATGGGATTTAATTATTGATATAAGAAATAACGGCTCAACAGTAGTGATCACCACACACTATATGGACGAAGCAGAACAACTTTGTGATCGTGTTGCTTTTGTTGAACGTGGCGAGATCATTGCTTTAGATACGCCTGATAATCTGATAGATAATCTTATCAATAGTGGTTTTGAACGCACTAAAGAAGTTAAAAAGGCCAACCTGGAGGACGTTTTCATAAACCTGACGGGCAAAGAATGGCGCGAGGATAATTAACAAAGAACATGAGCAAACCTTATAATAATACAAAAGCTACGCTGGCCCTTGCAAAGGCAAGTTTCCGTTCTATAATGCGTAGCCCTTCGGCAGTTGTTTTTACACTTGCTTTTCCACTAATCTTCATTCTTGTTTTCGGCTTTTTAGGTAAAGGTGGTGTAAAGGTTGATCTGGCCATTGCTCCAGAATCGGATTTACAAAACCCTATCATTAATGCGCTTGAGCAAATCAGCGTTGTTCATCTTATAAAAGATAAAGACACTGCGGAACTAAAAAAAGGACTTGAAAAAGGAAATATAGACGCTGTTATTAACGTTCAAAAAAACATTGAGGACGTACCAGCTTACCTTGCCAATGTTCAATACACATCTGCTTCTATAGACAAGGGAACTATACTTAAATCGGTGTTGAACAACCTTATGTATACTTTAAATTCAAAAGATATAAAACCCACCATTGCGCAATTAAACGAAAGTACAGTTCAAGGTAGAATTTATCGCACCATTGATTTTATCCTGCCTGGGCAACTCGGCTTTTCTTTATTAAGCACAGGTGTATTTGGAACAGCATTTGTATTTTTCAGTTTAAGACAAACCTTAGTTATTAAACGCTTCTTTGCAACACCAGTTAGCAGAGCTAGTATTGTATTTGGCGAAGGTATTGCAAGAATAGGTTTTGCGCTTTGTGGTGCAATATTTATTATAGTCATTGGACATTTCTTTTTCCATTTCACCTTAATTCACGGTATCATCACAGTGCTGAATATGCTTTTACTTGCAATCATAGGCCTTATTGTTTTTATGGGTTTTGGCTTTGTAGTTTCTGGAGTAGCAAAAAGTGAAAGCACTATACCTCCTATTTCAAACATTATAACATTGCCTCAGTTTCTACTGTCGGGTACTTTCTTTTCTATAGATGCATTCCCGTCATGGCTTCAGCCAATAAGTCGCGCACTACCTTTAACTTATCTTAATGATGCGATGAGAAAGGTAGCTTTTGAAGGCGCCGGCCTATGGGATGTAAAACATCAGATTCTTATTATGATAATTTGGGGCATCGGCGTGTATGCTGTTGCTGTCAAAGTATTTAAGTGGGAATAACCCTCTGACAATCTGCATTTTCCTCTAGGAAAATTGAATAATTGTTTTTAAATTTCATTATAAAAACAAACATTCTTCTATTAATTTACTAATCAGGTAGTGAAAAAACCAAACCTTCATTACCACTAAACTAAATTAAACTCCTATGAAAAAACTAGCAGCAGAATTTATCGGTACATTTTGGCTCGTGCTTGGCGGTTGCGGTAGCGCCGTTTTAGCCTGTAACTATCCAGGCGCAGGCATTGGCTTTGCGGGGGTAGCACTCGCTTTCGGACTAACAGTAGTAACTATTGCTTATGCTCTTGGCCTTATCTCCGGGGCACATCTAAATCCGGCAGTTTCAGTCGGTTTATGGATCGGTGGACGTTTTGATGGAAAGGATTTGGTGCCCTATATTATTTCACAGGTTCTTGGTGGCATAGTTGCTGCGGGCGTATTATACGTTATCGCTACTGGAAATGGGAACCCTATTGGTGGATTTGCTACCAATGGCTATGGCGACTTATCACCCGGAAAATATAGTATGACAGCAGCATTGGTTACCGAAATTGTAATGACCTTCATTTTTTTAATCATTATATTGGGTGCAACAGACGATAGAGCACCTAAAGGATTTGCCGGATTAGCGATTGGACTTGGGCTTACACTAATACACCTGATCAGCATACCTGTAACCAATACTTCAGTTAATCCTGCAAGAAGTACAAGTCAGGCGCTTTTTGTTGGTGGCGAAGCATTAAGTCAACTTTGGTTATTCTGGGTTGCACCTATAGTTGGTGCCATTTTAGCTGGAATAGTTTACAAAGCTATCTTTGCAGCTAAGAGCGAAAATGCACAAACTTAACCAACTAAAATACAGATTTATAACTACAAAAACATTAAATATTCGTCAATGAAAAAGTCGTAATTAAATTAATTACGACTTTTTTGCGTTTAATTTTTAACTTTGGATATCGCCTTAGTAATTGTAAATTTTACACTAAGGGTTATTTACAAATAAAAACCAATAAAAATGAGTTTAATAATTGATGTTCATGCGCGGCAAATACTTGACTCCCGCGGCAATCCTACGATCGAAGTAGATGTAATTACAGAAAATGGTATCCTTGGTCGTGCTGCAGTACCATCAGGAGCTTCTACTGGTATGCACGAAGCTGTGGAGTTAAGAGATGGTGATAAAAAAGTTTACTTAGGTAAAGGTGTTTTAAAGGCCGTAGCCAATGTGAACGATAAAATTGCTGATGAATTAAAAGGTATTGATGTATTTGAACAAAATGCTATCGATAGTTTAATGATCAAGCTTGACGGAACAGAGAACAAAGGAAATCTTGGCGCTAATGCTATTTTAGGTGTTTCTTTAGCAGTTGCTAAAGCTGCAGCTCAAGAAAGCCGCCAGCCTTTATACCGTTATATCGGAGGTGTTAATGCTAACATTTTACCTATCCCGATGATGAACATCGTAAATGGTGGTTCTCACTCTGATGCTCCTATCGCTTTCCAGGAATTTATGATCATGCCAGTTGGCGCATCTTCATTCTCTGAAGCTTTAAGATGGGGAACAGAAGTATTTCACAACTTAAAAGCTATTTTGCATGACAGAGGTCTTTCAACAGCTGTAGGTGACGAAGGTGGATTTGCTCCAACTTTTGATGGTACTGAAGATGCAGTTGAAACCATTATCAAAGCTATCGAAAAAGCAGGATACAAAGCTGGTGAGCAAATCTTTTTAGCATTTGACTGTGCTGCTTCTGAATTCTACAAAGATGGCAAATACGATTATACTAAATTTGAAGGTGATAAAGGAGCTATCCGCACAAGTGCTGAGCAAGCTGATTATCTTGCATCTTTAACCGAAAAATATCCAATTATCTCTATTGAAGATGGAATGGATGAAAACGATTGGGATGGCTGGAAAATGTTAACTGATAAAATTGGCGACAAAGTGCAGCTTGTAGGTGATGATTTGTTTGTTACAAATGTAACTCGCTTACAATCAGGAATCGACAAAAAAACTGCTAACTCAATCTTAGTTAAAGTAAACCAAATTGGTTCATTAACTGAAACCATCAATGCTGTTTCTTTAGCTCAAACTAATGGCTATACCTCAGTAATGAGTCATAGAAGTGGTGAAACTGAAGATACTACCATTGCAGATCTTGCAGTTGCATTAAATTGTGGTCAGATTAAAACAGGCTCAGCTTCTCGTTCAGATAGGATTGCAAAATACAATCAATTGTTACGTATTGAGGAAGAATTAGGTGCTGCAGCACGTTTTATTGGTAAAGACTTCAAATTCTTAAAGAAGTAAAAATAAATATCTTAAATATCCTTTAGGATAAAATTTCAATAAGAAAAGAGGGCATATCATTATAATGATATGCCCTCTTTTCTTATTGCTTCGTCATTCTAAGAGTCTAGCTCACAACCACCTCTGGGTTATGCCAATTTGCTTCGCAGGTACCTCCTATCGTAGAGATGACGGATTCTTTAAGTCTCAATATGTTAATAAGTTGATAATACGTATTTGAATAAAAGGCAAAGGTTTTAAATCTTCGTGTGTTATTTTATATATTTGTCCACATGAATCGTTTTCTAGAACTTTTACGTAACAAATACTTCCTAAGCGTAGCTGCATTCGTAGTATGGATGTTATTTTTCGATAAAAACGATGTAATAGCACAATACGAATACAGATCACAAGTAAGCAAACTTCAGGAAGAAAAAGACTTTTATGTAAAGGAAATTGCTAAGGTCAAGAAAGATCTTAACGAATTAAATACAGATTTGAATACCGCAGAAAAATTTGCCCGCGAAAAGTACTTTATGAAAAAAGATAATGAAGATGTTTTTGTGATCATCAATGAAGCTCCAAAAGACTAGTAGCCAAACTTAGGCAACGTCACTTTATACCTTACTACTACTATTCTCACAGTAAAGATAAAGGCAATCACGGCAACCTTTGCCAAGTCTTCTTTCAGGTTAAAATATAAAAGCGTAAAATATAATATTCCTCCCATAATGCAGGCGGTGGCATAAACTTCTTTTCTGAATATTATAGGAATGGTATTTAACAATGTGTCTCTTATTATACCCCCAAAGCATCCTGTAATGGTACCAAGGGCGATACAAATACCCGGACTTAAACCAAAAACAATTCCTTTCTGGATACCGAGCATCGTAAAAAGACCAAGGCCTAAAGAATCAAACAAAAAAAGAGTTACTTTAAACTTCTTGATATGTGTTTTAAAAAAGATCGTAGCAATTGAGGTCAACAGGATTAACAAGCAATAATTTACATCCCTCATCCATGCAACAGGGGTATCACCTAGCAATAGATCGCGAACAGTTCCTCCACCAATGGATGTTACAAAGGCAATGATGAGTACCCCAAAAGGATCTAATCTTCTTTGCATGGCTGCAAAAGAGCCAGATATCGCAAAAGAGATAGTCCCCAAGATCTCAATGGCATCCATGGTATTTATTTGCATACTTTTGCGCTTAAATTTCTCCGTTTCTTTTTCTTAAAAACCACTCTAGTGTAAGCAATATAATTATCATTCCAAACACCCACTTAAAGTTAATCAATTCCTCATATTTACGGTCTTCATAACTGAGGGTCTTTACCTGTTCATTGGCCTCAATATCAGTTAAAATCCGGGATAAATTCTGTGGCATATACATCTTCCCGCCTGTTTCCATAGCCATGGTATTAAGCAGCTGATGGTTTGCGATGGTTTGTTGATATTCTGCAACCAGTGTATTTACATAGAATACTCCTTGCGCAGTATGCTTTTTACTTCCAAGGTTTGTTGTCGCAGTATAGGTATAATTACCTGCAGGCAACATTCCTGCATCAAGCTGATAGGCTGTTTCTGTTCGCGAGAATAGAAAATTATAAACCTTCCCCGCTTCATTTTTTATTTGAATACTCACATCCGGTGTATTCACCGAAACATAACTATCGTTATAAAGAACTGCATTAATCGGCACATTTTCATTTTCATCAAAAGTGTTCTTGGCAGTGTACACTTTGAACTTGCGCTTATCGTCCTTTGCAGAAATATATTGGACTGCATTTGAAATTAAAGTATTAAAAGCATTTGATTTCTGCTCATTCTGTGCCTCGGCTAGCCTCCAGCGCCATATGCCTTCCCCTATTAAATAACCTGTCTTTTTCCCCTCACCGTTCATAAAAAAAAACTGTGGAGATTCTGTTTTGATCTTACCTATACGCTGCTTTAAAGCCACTAAAGCCGCTCCGTTTATCCTTACTTCCCCAAAAGGCGCTTGAAGAGGATCAAATCCTTCCATTTGCTTATCTAACGAGGCACTCATTTCAAAGGCAGTAAAATCAGTATTAACAGTGGCAAAAGCCTCTTGCAAAGTATTATTGCTTCCATTAAAACTCACAGCACTTTGCATCTTATTAAAGGCATACAAATTACTCTGAGCACCCAAAATGTACCACAGCGGCACATTACTTTGCTGAACCCTATTAATAAAGGCCCCACCGTCATTTTGGAGAGCCGGTAGCTGGTACAGAACAATTAAACTATAGTCCTTCGGATTAATCACATTCAGACCCTCTCCCAAAGCAATTTTCAAATCATAATGTTTGTTTATGGAAATAGCCTGTTTTAGTGCTGCAATGTCGGGATGCGGGCTTGCTGAGGCAATCAATATTTTTTGCTTTGCATCAATTACCTCTATAAAAATACTTTGTGCGTTGTTACGTTCCGATATCTCATTTTTTAACGGACTGAGTTGAATAATATATTTTTGAAGTCCTAACCTCGAAGCCTTTAACTTAATAGGAATATTCTTTACAAATGCATTTGAATTAATCTGAACCTGCTCATCGTAAATCTTTTTTCCCCCTTCCATAACTAAAACCCTCGACATCTCACCTTTACTTTCAAAGGCTTGTATCTGAACATCAAGGGTAAATTCATTATCAAGATAAACCAGGCTGTTGTGATTTACATTCGAAATCATTAAATCCTTTTTCGGAATTGTATCTCCTAGTGCAATAGTATAAACCGGAGCTTTAAGTTTGTTTAAATCATAAAGTGGGCTCCCTCCGCGATTAAAAATACCATCTGAGGCCAAAATAACGGACCCTACATTCCGATTTAATAATTCATCATTTAACTGATTGATGAACTTCGAAGCGTTACTTATCTGCCCCTTATTTTTAAAATCATAGCCAGATTTCACGCTATCACTGAAATTATAAACTTTAACTTCATACTTTTCGGACAGCTTATCGGCTAAGGTCTGCATATCCTTCTCGTACTGCTGCCTATTAAAACCATTAGGTTCAATAGCTCCAACCGACAGCGAATTATCCTGTCCAATAACAATAACTGGTTTTTCGAGGTTATAGGAAACGCTTCTTACCAAAGGAAAGAATAGCAACGCAGCTATTACTGTCACTGCAACTGTGCGTATAACGAACAATCCATAACGCAGCCGTTTGTCTAAATGCTCCGTTTTACGGTACAATAACCAGGCAAAAAGAATACCTGCAAGCAAGCATCCCAGTAAAGCCAATAAAATGTATAAGCTAAAAGAATCGTTCATACGTATTTGGGTAAAGATGCTAAATTTTAAAATGCTCGCACAATTTTATATAAGTTTGTTTATAGTTAAACTAACGCCCTAGAATGAAAAGCTATTTTTACATTATTCTTCTAATGATTATGTCTGCATCTGTATTGGCCCAATCTAATTTCAAAACACAGCAACTAAAATTTGAGCGCGTGAAACAAGCTTATGATGAGAAATGGAAAAGCCTGCAAAAAGAACTTACAAATGATCAGATAGCAAGGAAGTTCAGTTTATATATAGTTGGATACAAAGCCGAAGGAAAATTAGAGATTTGGTTAAAGGAGAATACCCAAAAACAATACAAGTTATTCAAAGTATATCCTTTTTGTCAGCACTCAGGTGTTCTGGGGCCTAAATTAAAAGAGGGTGACAAGCAAACCCCTGAAGGGTGTTATTACATTACTGCATTTAATCCCCTAAGCAATTTCCATTTGTCTTTAGGAATAAATTACCCTAACAGTATTGATTTATTAAGAAGTGCGAATGAAAAACCAGGCAACGACATTTACATTCATGGAAAATGTGAAACTGTTGGATGTATTCCTATAACGGACGACAAGATAAAAGAGGTTTACGTATTAGCTGTTGAAGCACGAAACGGAGGACAGAATCAAATCCCGGTTCACATCTATCCGTTCAAAATAACTGATGCAAATCTCAGTAAATATCTAGTCCAATTCCCACAACACAAAGCTTTTTGGACAAACCTTCAGCAAGGGTATAATTATTTTGAAAAACACAGACGAGTACCACAGGTGATAGAGCTTACTAATGCCTATCAATTTAAATAAAAAGAGGTATCAGAAATCAATCCCGACACCCCTTTTAGATCTTTATTTTAAGCTTACAACATTCCGCCGCAAACTGACAATACTTGCCCGGTAACATAAGAACTCATATCAGATGCAAGAAATACGCATGCATTCGCTACATCTTCAGTCTCACCTGCTCTTTTCAAAGGAATACCTTCTTCCCAACCCTGTACTACTTTCGGATCTAACACGTCTGTCATTTCAGTACGGATAAAGCCAGGAGCAATAACATTAGTACGGATATTACGTGACCCTAGTTCCTTAGCCAGCGACTTAGAGAACCCAATTATCCCTGCTTTAGATGCAGCATAGTTAGCTTGCCCGGCATTTCCCTGAACACCTACTACAGAGCTCATGTTAATGATAGATCCCTTGCGTGCTTTCATCATCACCTTAGAAGCAGCTTTAGATACATTAAATACAGATTTCAAGTTTACATTAATTACTTCATCCCAGTTCTCTTCACTCATACGCATCAATAAACCATCTTTCGTTATACCTGCATTATTTACTACAATGTCTAATGCACCAAAATCAGCTACAATATCATTGATCAGTTTCTCTGCTTCATCAAATTTAGAAGCATCAGAACGATATCCTTTTACCTTTGTACCAAAACTTTGTAACTCTTGTTCTAAAGCCTCACCCTTTTCTACTGATGACAAATAAGTAAAAGCCACATTAGCTCCATGCTCTGCAAACTTTTCCGCTATTTTGCGGCCAATTCCTTTAGATGCACCTGTAACAAGTGCTGTTTTTCCTTCTAATAACTTCATCTGTATTTCTTGTTTGGTTATATTCAATTAATTATATCAATTATAAAAGCGATTAGATTGCCGGTTCTTGTTGGCTAAGGCAATGAAAACTTCCTAATCCCCAAATAATATCTGTAGAGTCAATTCCTACAACTTTTCTATCCGGGAAAACGCCTCGTATAATTTCTAAAGCTTTTTCATCATTCACATCTCTAAACGTGGGCACAATTACCGCTGCATTTGCAATATAAAAATTTGCATATGATGCAGGCAATCTGGTATCCTCGTGTATTACCGGCGAAGGCATTGGCAATTTCACAATATTCAAAGGTTTCCCGTTTAATAATCGTAAAGTCTTTAAAGTCTCCAGGTTCTCCTGTAATAGCAGATAATTTTCATCAAGAGGATTACTCTCCACAACTGTTAAAACGGTGTCCTCGTTAACAAAACGGGTAATGTCGTCAATATGGCCATCTGTATCGTCTCCAACTATTCCATCTCCCAACCACAATACTTGCTCAGCACCATAAAATTCTTTTAGGTACTCTTCAATCTGCTCTTTACTTAAATGAGGGTTTCTGTTTTCATTTAATAAACATGCCGTTGTTGTAAGTATTGTTCTTGCCCCATTAAATTCAACAGATCCGCCCTCCATCACAATATCAGGATGATAAACAGATAAATTAAAATGTTCAGCTATTTTGGTTGGGATTACGTCATCAAGATCATACGGAGGATATTTACCTCCCCATGCATTATACCCCCAATCCACAATTGCTTTTTTCCCACTTGCCCTATTTAATAAAAAAGCCGGCCCATGATCTCTGCACCAGGCATCATTGCTTGGATTAAAATAAAACTCTATCTGAGTTAAATCAGCGCCCACCTTTTCCAATTCAGAAATAGCAAAAGCTTTAGTCTCCTCATTGTTGATGTTGATCCTAACTTTTTCACCTGTTGCCACAATTTTAATAAACTGGCAATAAGGCTCATATATAGTTTCAATCTTACCTGGCCATGATTCTTCCTTATGGGGCCAACTTAACCATGTTGCATCATGTTTTTCCCATTCAGCAGGAAAGCTAAAGCCTAGTTTTTTTGGACTGCTGTTAAATATTACTTCGTTAAATGATGACATTCTTAAATCTTAATCTTCGTCAATAAATCTTTTAGTAATTGGCTGATAAGAGTCTATTCTACGATCTCTTAAAAAAGGCCAATGTTTACGGAAGAAATCAGACTCAGATAAATCCAATTCCACTACTTTAGTTTCTTCATTATCATGTGAACCCAAATAAAGCAATCTACCCTGAGCATTTGTTGCAAAACTTCCACCCCAGAACTTCATGGCACCATCTTGTTCAAGTCCAACACGGTTTACACTCACCACAGGTACTCCGTTGGCAACAGCGTGAGAACGCTGAATAGTCTGCCATGCATTATATTGATCCTTATTTGTTTCCTCATCCTGATCTGTAGCCCAGCCTATCGCTGTTGGATAAAACATAATCTCTGCACCCATCAAAGCAGTAATGCGTGATGCTTCAGGATACCACTGATCCCAGCAGATTAAGATGCCGATTTTAGCAAATTTTGTTTGAAAAACTTTATAACCTAAATCACCCGGTGTGAAGTAAAACTTCTCATAAAAAGCAGGATCATCAGGAATGTGCATTTTACGGTACTTGCCAAGATAAGTTCCATCAGCATCTAAAACAGCTGTTGTATTGTGATACAGGCCTGCTGTACGCTTCTCGAATAAAGAAGCAATAATCACTACACCCAATTCTTTAGCAATGACTTGTAAAGCATCTGTGGAAGGACCGGGAATAGCCTCAGCCAAATTGAAGTTGTCATAATCTTCAACATCACAAAAGTATAGGGAAGTAAAAAGTTCTTGCAAACACACAATTTGTGCGCCTTTTGCTGCTGCTTCCCTGATTTTTAAAATTGCTTTATCTAAATTTTCTTGTTTATTACTGGTACAGCTCATTTGCACCAATCCAACTTGTACTTTTGCCATTCTTTGTTAACAAATAATTTGACGCAAAGTTAGCCAAAAAAAATAAAAGATAGGGGGTTCAAAACCTGTTAATACTCACGAAGCAACGGCATCCCTGTACTCCTGCTGAAGCTCAAACAGGCATTTAGCGCATAAGCAGCCATCGTGTAATTCGCTAATGTACTGCACCTCGTTTAAGCCAAGCTGTACAACACTACACTGGCATTTAGTGTACGAGTTAGCTTTACACTCTATTGGTGTACCGCAACGTTCGCAGGGTATGATTTCGTGTTTAGCCATTAACCACAAAGATACAAGATCAGAAACTAATGATACCTGGATGCTGGTTAAAAATGACAAATAGGATATTAAATATGCATAGTTAACCATGGTAACAAAAAAAGAGCAGGTATTTAGTACCTGCTCTTTAAATATGTTAATTATTAAATAGTTATTAACCTGAACAACTGATGCAGCCTTCTTCCATTGAGCAAACCGGTCCTTCAACAATCTCTTCTGCACTTTGTTCAATGTGCTCAGGAATCACCGGCTCCATGTTTTTACCTGCCTGGTTCTCTACTGTAAATTTAACAGCTTGAGAAGCAGCTTGAGTACGCAGATAATACATACCAGTTTTCAATCCTTTTTTCCAGGCATAGAAATGCATTGAAGTTAATTTAGAAGTATTTGGTGCATTAATGAATAAGTTTAGAGATTGAGACTGGCAGATGTAAGCACCTCTGTCGGCAGCCATATCAATAATGCTACGCATTTTTATTTCCCAAACTGTTTTGTATAATTCTTTAATGTAGTCAGGAATCTCAGCAATGTCCTGAATAGAACCGTTAGCTAAAATAATTCTGTCTTTCATAGCCGGGGTCCATAAACCTAAAGCTACAAGGTCTTTTAATAAGTGCTTATTAACAACAATAAACTCACCGCTCAATACCCTTCTGGTATAGATGTTAGAAGTATATGGCTCAAAACACTCATTATTACCCAAAATCTGCGAAGTAGAAGCTGTAGGCATTGGAGCAACAAGCAATGAATTGTAAACACCATCTTTAACCACTTTTTCACGTAAAGTTTCCCAATCCCATCTGCCACTGTCTGGCTTCACATTCCAAAGATCGAATTGGAATTTACCTTCAGATAAAGGAGATCCTTTAAATGTTTGGTAAGGACCATTTTTAACCGCAAGATCATGAGAAGCAGTCATTGCAGCAAAATAAATTGTTTCAAAGATTTCTTTGTTCAATTCACGTGCACCTTCACTTTCAAAAGGCAAACGCATCAAAATAAACGCATCAGCTAAACCTTGTACACCTAAACCAATTGGTCTGTGGCGCATGTTTGAATTTTTAGCTTCTTCTACCGGATAGTAGTTATAATCGATGATCTTGTTCAGGTTTAAAGTAGCCTGATAAGTAACATCATATAATTTTTGGTGATCAAATTCACCATTAATTACATATCTAGGTAAAGCTAAAGATGCAAGATTACAAACTGCAACTTCATCTTTAGATGTATACTCAATAATTTCTGTACAAAGGTTAGAGCTCTTAATTGTACCTAGGTTTTGCTGATTAGACTTACTGTTCGCAGCATCTTTATACAACAAATAAGGCGTACCTGTTTCGATTTGTGAATCAAGGATAGCAAACCATAATTCCTGAGCTTTGATAGTTTTACGTGCTCTTCCTTCTTTTTCATAACGCTCGTATAAAGCATCGAACTCTTCGCCAAAGCAATCAGCTAAGCCTGGTGCTTCATGTGGACAGAATAAGCTCCAGTCGCCATTCTCTTCCACACGTCTCATAAACAAATCACAAAC
>NZ_CAMLHF010000013.1 GCF_946479715.1 uncultured Pedobacter sp.
CTGATCGAAATATTTGAGTTGTTTCTTGTATTTTTCGGCAGTGGCACCAAAACGGGAGTTGAGGCTGATGCCGATGATAACCGGCAAGAGGACTTGGAGAACCAATTTGATGACGATGCCAGTGACATCAAAATCGCCTGTTGCAGAAGCAATGAACAGCCCGACCCAGAGCGGGGTAACCACTACGCCGATCAGACTTGAAATGCTCGCATTGAAAATGGCTGCGGAAATATTGCCCTTGGCGATGGAAACCATGACCACCGATGAGGAAACTGTGGATGGTAAAGCTGCCAGAAAAAACACGCCCAACCAAAGCAGCTCGAAATCGGTGTTAACGAACAAGGGACGGGATGCCAAAACCAGGAGCGGGAAAAACAAAAAGGTGGTCAACTGGACTATAATGTGCATTTTCCAGTTGGCAAGCCCGGCTTTTAGTTTCTGAACACTCAGTCGCAGGCCGTAAAATAAGAAAATCAACGACACGCCTACACCCGCGATCTCCTCCAGGGAAACAGGTTCTTTGACCATGCCTGGCTGGGGCAAAAAATAGGCCAACAGGATCATGATGCCTATCATTAACAAAAAACCGTCGAGACCTGCTTTACCTAATACTTCTAATAACTTCTTCAATGTACTCTTAATATATTCCTAACCTGCTAACTCTTTACGGATGATTTCTGCTCCTGCGCTTAAAGCACTTAACTTACCTCTGGCTACTTCTCGCGACAAGGGAGCCATACCACAGTTTGTACTCGGGTAAATATTTTCGATATCAACAAACTCAAGCGTTTTACGTAGGGTATTTGCTACTTCTTCGGGGGTTTCAATCGCATTACTTGCCACATCAATGGCGCCAACCATTACTTTCTTTCCACGAACGAGTTCAATTAAATTTAAAGGCACATTTGAGTTGTGGCATTCTAATGAAACAATATTAATATTAGATTTTTGGATTTTCGGGAAAATTTCTTCGTATTGGCGCCACTCTGAACCCAATGTCTTTTTCCAGTCGTTATTCGCTTTTATTCCATAGCCGTAGCATACATGTACCGCAGTTTCGCAGGTTAGACCTTCAATGGCTCTTTCCAATGCTGCCATTCCCCAATCGTTAACTTCATCAAAGAACACATTAAATGCAGGTTCATCAAACTGGATAATATCCACCCCAGCATCTTGAAGTTCTCTTGCCTCTTGATTTAGTGCTTTAGCAAATACCCAGGCTAGTTTTTCCCGGCTTTTGTAATGGTTGTCATAAAGCGTATCTACCATGGTCATTGGTCCTGGTAATGCCCATTTGATGGGTTGATTAGTTTGTTTGCGTAAAAATTTGGCATCATCAACAAAAACTGCTTTTTGACGTGCAACCTCATCTACAACAATGGGAACACTCGCATTATAACGGTCACGGATTTTTACGATTTTTCGGTTTTCAAAATCTACACCACTTAAATGCTCGATAAAAGTGGTTACGAAATGCTGGCGTGTCTGTTCACCATCACAAATGATATCCACACCGGCCAATTGCTGTTCATGCAAAGAAATGCGTAAAGCATCTTGTTTCCCTTCTAATAACTGATCGCCTTCTAATTTCCAGGGCGACCATAGTTTTTCCGGTGGTGCAAGCCAAGCAGGTTTGGGTAAACTTCCCACAATGGAAGTGGGCAATAATATATTCTTCATAAAATAATTTTAAGGTGTTGTATGATTAAAGAGCGAAATTTGCAGACCACTGTTCGAGAATATCCTGGTAAGGTTTGATGAAATGCTCTTCAGCATATTTACCCTGTTCAACAGCCAGTCGGCTACGCTCAACGCGGTCATATTCCACGCGGGTCAGTGAATAATCTTCGTGTTTAAGACTAGGTTGATAAATTTGCCCAGCTACTGAATTTGCATTGTAAATTTCAGGACGATAAATCTTCTGGAATGTCTCCATCGTGCTGATTGAGCTGATCAGTCCAAGATCAGTATAATCGGTAAGTAGATCTCCGGAATGATAAAAAGCCATCGGTGCCACACTGTTCTGAGGCATGAAAAAACGAACCTTTAAGCCCATTTTAGAGAAATATTCGTCAGTGATAGAATACTGGTCCTGTAGATACTCAAAACCCAGAACCGGATGCTGATACTCAGTGCGAGTATAAGTTTTGTTGCTCGATATACTTAGACAAATAATTGGTGACATCTTAAAATGCTCTTTATAAGTGTCTGAACTCACAAAGCTTTTATAAAGTTTTCCGTGCAAATCACCAAAATTTTCAGGAACAGTAAAACTAGATTTATTTTTATTGTACTCGATCAATAAAACGCTGAAATCGTAATCACGCACATATGAAGAAAAATTATTTCCGGCAATACCTTCGATATGCTGGTTAGTCTGACGATCAAAAATATTCGTTTTTAAAACTTCAATCATCGGCAGATCGTTACTACCATTCTTTTTATCAATACTCAACGTTACTGTGATGATTTCAAGTTCTACCAGGTAACGATCACCTTTTGGATTATCCAAATGGGCCAATGCATTGAATCGATTGTTAATCATATTTAAGGCATTGCGTAAGTTTTGTTGGCGATTATCTCCTCTGGCCAGGTTTGCAAAATTTGTTGTCAGACGCGTTTGACTTGCGGGGTGATAATTTTCATCTAAACAAGTGCTATTTAGCGTAAAGACCAAATCATTCTTGATGGTATCTTGGGTATTTTCCATGTATTTGTTTTCGTTAATTCTTGGCGCTTCTACTATGGTTACTCTCAACAACTAGCTGTAGTTGTTTTGTCTTGCAAATTTTTAAATAAAAGATGAATTAAATTGATTTTGATTTAAAATCAGATAATTTATCTTTTAATTTGTTTTTGTAAGATGATTATGCTTTTTTACGGTGTAAAAACTTATAAAAACAGAAAATTTTTCTCTAAAAATCCAGGCATAATTGATTTGGCGTTGATCATTTACATTCAAAAAGATATTAAATTCACTACCGAAAAAATAGTAAATAGCCTCCCTGTTTACAAATTAGCTTTTCAGAAATACACGGCTATTTTAGTAATTTATTGAACTGTCTTGTTATTGAAATTAAGATAAATTATCTTCTTCAGACATGAATCAGCGTTTAAAAATCTGTAACTTTGTATAGTTGGTCATAAATAGAATGAAATGCTACAATGAATTTAGACGAGATTGATTTAAGGCTCTTGAAAATACTGGGGGAGAACTCTAAATACACTACCAAGGAGCTTGCTTCCATGGTCAATCTTTCAGCTTCGCCTGTTTATGAACGCATAAGGCGACTGGAAAACGAGGGTTATATCAGAAAGTATATCGCAGTATTGGATGCTGAAAAATTCAATCAGGGATTTATCGTATTCTGTAATATCAAGCTTAAACAGCACGACAGGAATATCGGCAATAACTTTGTTAAGGATATTTTGCAGATAGACGAAGTTACCGAATGTTTCAATGTATCTGGCGACTATGATTTTATTTTAAAAGTTTACGTTAAAGATATGAAGAGTTACCAGGATTTTGTTTTCAACAAGTTGGGATCGGTTGAGAGTATTGGAAGTACGCATAGCACTTTTGTGATGGCCGAAATCAAAAACACACACAATATTAGTTTCTAACTGAAACTGGCCTACTGTCCTCATCGATGGCGACCAGTGTAAAGGAACCACATACTACCTGTTCGCGAAAATCTTCCCTCATCTTTTCAAGATTGACCGAAACTTCAATTGTTATGCTGGTATTGCCGACCTTCTCCACACGTCCGATCATTTCGATAAGTGTACCTGCTGGAATAGGTTTTGCAAAATTGATCTTGCCACTGCTTACCATAGTATAGCAATATCTTGGGTGTGGCTGTTTCTTTGGCTTTTCCCGCTTTTTAAGTAAGAATTCAGGTTGCTGGAATATCTTGTCAATTTCCGTTCTTTTGATAATGATTTTTCGATCTGAAAGCCTGACTGCTTTTATTCTTCCACTATAAATGATGTTATAGATTGTCTTGGCACAAATATTTAGCAGCTTAGATGCTTCTTTAACGGAAAGAAACTCTAAGGGTACTGGTTTGGCTTCCATCACAGCGGCAGTTTGTCTTACCTCCACTTCGGACGCTTTAATTTTAAGCTCTCGGGCCTTCTGCTTGCCGTGTCTGCTGTTGCATTTTAAACTGCAATAGCAAGTTACAGTAGTTTTTGCGGTAAAAGTATTTCCGCAGTATTCACAAACCCTTTTTAGAGATAAATTCGAACTCATTACAACGATAGTTTAAAATCTATCATCTGTACCCGAGGCCATCTTTTCTTCTTAAATCATCGGTCGTAATTTACCCCCGATTTTAGTGCCATTTAGGGTATTTAAGGCGATTTAAGTGGAATTAAGAGGAACTAAGAGCCATCATTTACCCTGTGATTTTTTAGGGTAAATAATTGAGCGCCCGAGTTACAAATGAGTAACAAAAGTCAGAAAAACAAAAGGATAAATCCAAAAATATAGACAAAAGAAATTAACATAACTTATTAACAATAAGCTATATACTTGTCATTACTTGGCGTAATTATGCAGTAGTTTTCAGTGATTATTTCCCAATACAAAACTTACTAAATATGTTCTCAAGCAGATCATCAGTAGTAACCTGACCGGTTATCTCCCCTAAGTAATGTAATGCTTGTTTAATATCCATTGCTAAAAAGTCAGAGGTAACCGGATTATCCAAACCATTGGCTACGCTATTTAAAGCTGCCTGAGTTTTTTGTAGTGCCTCCACATGTCTGATATTCGTTACCATGGTATGGCTATCCGATAGCTTATCACCTACCGCGGTATCATAAAGTAATTGTTTCAATTCCTCAATATGTTGATTTTCTTTAGCGGATATGGATATAAATTCGATATCCGAAGGAAGCTTTAATTCCTTTAATCGATCACTGTAAGAAAGATCCATTTTATTAGCGACAGCTAGAAAAGGTATACCTGGCTTATGTAAACGAGCAATATCATCATGAATTTCGGTGGCCGACGTATTAACCACATCAAATAAATACACTAATAATGCCGACTGACGAATCTTTTGCATGGTTTTTTCAACCCCGATAGCTTCAATAGTATCAGTAGCTTCACGGATACCGGCAGTATCTATCAATCTAAAATTAATGCCATTGATATTCAAAAGCTCCTCAATGGTATCACGTGTTGTTCCAGCGATCTCACTTACAATTGCTCTGTCTTCATTTAAAAGAGCATTTAATAAAGTCGATTTACCCGCATTTGGTCGGCCTGCAATCACCGTATTAATTCCCTGCTTAATTACATTGCCAAGCTCAAAAGAGCGGATTAGTTTATTTAATACAATAGTAATTTTGGCAATCAGTTCCTGCAATTGATCTCTATTAGCAAACTCAACGTCTTCCTCAGCAAAATCAAGTTCAAGTTCAATCATTGAAGCAAAGTGAATCAATTGTTCACGCAATACATTAAGTTCGGTACTAAAACCACCTCTTAGTTGATTCATAGCTACTTGATGAGCAGCAGCTGAATCTGAAGAAATCAAATCAGCAACAGCCTCAGCCTGAGATAAATCTAATCCTCCATTTAAAAATGCCCTTAAAGTAAATTCACCTGGTTTTGCCGCACTGGCACCTTTCTTTATTAAAAGTGTAATGATCTGCTGAATGATATAGTTGGAACCATGACAAGATATTTCGACAACGTTTTCCTTTGTGTATGATTTTGGAGCGACAAATAAACTCACAAGAACCTCATCTACAACAACATTCCCATCTTTAATTAAACCAAAGTGTATGGTGTGCGATTCCTGAGCTAGCAAGTCTTTACCACTAAAAACAGAGTTTGTAATAGCTATTGCATCTTTTCCTGAAAGACGTATAACACCTATCGCGCCCACTCCTGGCGGTGTAGATAAAGCAACTATGGTTTCGTTTGTGATCATTTGTCCTGTATATGTATAGATTTGCAAAACTAGCCAAACATTTCATACCTTTCAGTGTTACTCATTGAAAAATCTAAATACTTTACCTATGACAGACATGCCTCTTACCGTAAAACGATCAATCGAATTATTGGGTCTGGTTTTATTAGTAGCAATCTTAGTAGTCGGCAACAACATTATCATGCCGGTAATTATGGCTTTTTTTGTCAGCATTGTTGTGCTCCCAATCTATCGTTTTCTGATCAGAAGAAAACTTCCTGAAGCGGTTGCTATTATCCTCCCTATTTTATTACTAGTGGTCTTGATCGGTCTGATCGTATGGTTTTTCTCTTCTCAGATAGGCATTCTGGTGGATGATTTTCCGCAGATCAAGAACAATGTAAACATACATTTGAAGTCTTTAAGTAATTGGGTAAGTAACATTAGTCATATCTCTACAACAGAGCAGCTTAAATTCATTACCGAAAAAAGTGACGATCTTTTAGGAATGGCCGGTAAGGCGGCAAGCGGGGCTGCTGTTACCTTAAGCTCGGTATTCGTTTTTGTCGGTCTGCTACCTATTTATATTTACCTGATGCTGTTCTACAAAGATATTTTGCTTCGCTTTATATTTATGTGGTTTAAGCCAGAACACCATCCAAAGGTAAAAGAAGCCATTTTTGAGACAGAGGTCATTATCAAAAGTTACCTGGTGGGCTTGTTGATCCAGGTCAGCTATATGACCATCTTATTAGGTGGTATTCTGTTTTTTGTAGGAATTAAGCATGCATTGCTCATCGGGGTGATCTTTGCCATCCTGAATTTGATCCCTTATGTAGGTGCGTTGGTAGGTAATATTATTGGTGTTCTGTTAACGCTTACATCTTCTACTGAACTTTGGCCGGTGCTTACTGTACTGATTGTGATTGCGGTAGTTCAGTTTTTGGACAACAATATACTGATGCCTAGAATTGTAGGTTCAAAAGTGAAGATAAATGCTTTGTTTGCCATATTAGGTGTAATTATTGGTGGAAGCATTGCCGGTGTGTCGGGTATGTTTCTTTCACTACCGGTCATTGCAGTATTGAAGGTCATTTTCGACCGGACTGTAATGTTTAAACAATGGGGCGTACTATTGGGCGATGAACGTCCGGCCAAGAGTCCTATGAGTTTTGCAAGCTTCAGGAAAAAGAAACCGGTGACGGTTAAAGCAGGAACAGAAAAATAAAAGTATTATTGTGTAATATTTTTATTGATAGGGCTAAACAAATGAACCACTTAACCAAAAAAGTCATATTGCTTTTTCTTGTGCTAGGTATTGCGGCAGGTTGCAAAAAAAAGGATATTCAGCTTAGCAGCGCTAAAGAAATAACGACATTTAAAATTGAAGTAATCTATAACCCTAGTGCCATTAAAATAGATATTGGCAGTGAGATAAGCGAGAACAGCATTGTACTTACTGTTACAAAGGGTTTGAATGTAAGCAGCCTTAAGGCAACATTTACGATTACGGGAAAAAGTGTAAGCGTAAACGGGAACGCACAGCAGTCAAATGTTTCAGTACAGGACTTCTCAAATCCTGTAAAATACTTAATTACCGCAGAAGATGGCTCTGAGAAGACCTATACAGTGACGATTAAGGAAGTCGATGATATCGGTCTTATACTCAATACTTTTTCGTTTTTAAAGGCAAATAATCCAGATCTTTCCACTGACGTTAACTTTACTATAGTAAATAATAAGGTCAGTGCCAACTTAAAGTATCTTAAAAGGAAACTAATTGCCACATTTTCAACTGAGGCTATTCTGGTAAGTATCGATGGCGTAAAGCAGGAAAGTGGTAAAACAATTGTCGACTTCAGTAAGCCTGTAAAATATACCTTGACCTCTAAGTACGGTACAAAAACGGAATACCTGATCACGGTCGACTGGGAAGCCTCCGTTCCCCATATTTACATTGAAACCGTTGGTAATGTTCCAATTGTATCAAAAGACGACTATTTGCAAGCAACCATAAAAATTGAAGGCCTTGGCGGATTCGAGGACTATTCAGGATCCACCAAAATAAAAGGTCGGGGGAATTCTACATGGGGATTCCCGAAAAAACCATATCGTTTAAAGCTGGATAAGAAAGCGGCGCTGCTAGGTTTAGCTGAAGAAAAAGATTGGATACTTCTGGCAAACTACCTGGATCCGACCCTGATGTTCAATGCCGTGGCAATGAAAACGGGGCAGCTACTAGAGATGCCTTACACCAATAACATTATTCCTGTAGAGCTAACCGTAAACAACACTTATATGGGAAGCTATGCATTTACAGAGCAGGTAGCCGTTGCAAAAAACCGTGTAAATATTGAAGATGGAGGCACTCTATTAGAGTTAGACACCTATTATGATGAGCCTTGGAAATTCAAATCAACCAATTATAACCTGCCGGTAATGATCAAATACCCAGAGCTCAGTTCAGAAGCTGGAGTTTCTGCGTTAAAAAATGAATTTCAGCTCATGGAGAATGCCATCGCCTCTTCCGCATTTCCAGGTAATAATTATTCGGACTACTTGGATATCAATTCACTTGTTAATTTGTTCATCGTCTGTAACTTGACAGATAATGAAGAGCTCAACCATCCAAAAAGTCTGTATATATATAAACCGAAAGATGGAAAGTACAGCTTTGGACCTTTATGGGACTTTGACTGGGCATTTGGATTTGAAGGCACAGGTACACACTTTGAGAAATACGACAATGCGCTTTTATGGAACTCTTCTTCTGTTGGTACCGTATTTTTTAAGCGACTGCTAAGCGATCCAAAAGTAAAAACACTGTTTAAGCAAAAATGGACGACCTTTAAGTCAACAAAAATGCCTGACCTGATGACCTACCTAAATAAATATGCGGCTACCATTGAAGCTTCTCAGAAGCGGGATTTTGCCAAATGGGGTACTGGCAGTGGAAATTTTACCACAGATTACCAGAAAATGAGAGCCTGGATGATCAAACGTGCAGGCTATATGGACAATTTCGTAGCTGGTTTTTAACAAAACAAGCTCAGTACTGGTTTAGTCCTGAGCTTGTGATCTATATTAAAATCAATCTTTACATTCTTTCTGGTACGGTAATGCCCAGTATATTCATTCCTGTTTTAAGGATGCTGGCGGTAACAGAACTTAAATTCAGGCGGTGTTGCTTAACAGCGCTATCTTCCTCTTTTACAATCGGTGGAACTTCATGATAGAATTTATTGAACATCTTTGCAACCTCATAAAGGTAGTTTGCTAAAGTAGCCGGACTATAAGCCTTGGCAGCTGCTGAGATTTCTGATGGGTATTTGGATAATAACATAATCATCTCCAATTCTGTAGCAGTAATAGCAACTTCAGGAGCATTAACTTCTGTAGAATAACCTCCCTTGCTCAGTAATGATTTTATACGTGCATGAGTGTATTGGATAAACGGCCCCGTGTTCCCTTGAAAATCAATAGATTCAGATGGATCAAACAACAAGCGTTTTTTAGGCTCCACCTTTAAAAGAAAATACTTCAATGCGCCTAATCCTATTTGGTTATATAAAGCTTCTTTTTCTTCCTCAGAAAAATTGTTTACCTTACCTAATACTTCAGTTTTTTGCTTTGCTGTAGCCACCATTTCAGCAATCAGGTCATCAGCATCAACCACAGTTCCTTCTCTCGATTTCATCTTACCGCTAGGTAAATCAACCATCCCATATGATAGGTGATGTAAGCCTTTAGCCCATGATTTTCCTAATTTTTCCAGTATTAAAAACAATACCTTGAAATGATAGTCCTGTTCATTACCAACTACATAGATTGACTGATCCATTTTAAAATCATCATATTTCATTTGAGCTGTGCCCAAATCCTGGGTAATGTAAACGGAAGTTCCATCAGCACGTAAAACCAACTTCTGGTCTAAGCCATCGGCAGTTAAATCAATCCATACAGAACCATCTGGTTTTTTAAAGAAAACACCCTTCTCAAGTCCTTCATCAACAGTATCCTTACCTAATAAGTAAGTGTTGCTCTCGTAATAGTATTTATCAAAATCAACACCCAGATTCTTGTAGGTTACATCAAAACCTTCGTAAACCCATCCATTCATTTTTTTCCAAAGATCAATAACTTTCGCATCACCAGCTTCCCAATCCTGAAGCATTTTTTGAGCCTCAATAATTAGTGGAGCATTCTTTTTAGCTTCTTCTTCAGTTTGTCCCTCAGTTTTTAATGTCTCTATTTCTTTCTTGTATTCCTTGTCAAAAATCACGTAATATTTACCCACAAGGTGATCTCCTTTTAAGAAAGAACTTTCAGGAGTTTCGCCGTTCCCCCATCTTTGCCATGCCAGCATCGATTTGCAGATATGGATACCTCTATCGTTTACCAGGTTTACTTTAATTACCTCATAACCATCGGCTTTAAGAAGCTCAGCTACAGAGTAACCTAACAGGTTATTTCTTACGTGACCTAGGTGTAATGGTTTATTTGTGTTTGGTGAAGAATATTCTACCATCACCTTCTGACCATTAGGTTTTATAGATCCAAACTTAGGGCTTAGCAGCTCTTTGTTGAATAGGTTTAACCAGTATGAATCAGCGATGGTTAAATTCAAGAAACCTTTAATTACATTAAAGGCAGTAACATCTTCAACGTTTGCAACTAAATATTCACCAAGTTCATTAGCCGTTACTTCTGGTGATTTTTTAGAAAACCTAACCACAGGAAACACCACTATTGTTATTTGTCCTTCAAATTCGCTTCTTGTGTCTTGCAGATTGATCTGATTTTCAGGAATGTCCTGATCGTATAATTGCTTTACTGCTGCAATAGTTGCAGTTACTATATGTTGTTCAATATTCATGTTCTTATTTTATTTCGGAGCGTTTTTATTCGTTTCTAAAGGCGTTAGTAGCTTTAATCAAAATCTCAAAAGCATGTTCAGCCATTTGATTTTCCTTATCTAATGTCGGATTTACTTCTACTATCTCGAAGCAGCAAACCTTTTGGTTAGTAATTAGTCTCGACATTAAATTTCCGGCTTCACGCTCTGTTAATCCCTGTGCAACAGGAGTTCCTGTTCCTCTGGATGCTGTAGGGTCAAGTGAATCTACATCAAAGGAAACGTAAATCATATCGCAATGATCCAAATACTTAAGCGTTTCAATAACAATGCGCTCTACTCCTCTTTTTCTTAACTCAGCTGTAGTAAATATTTTAACCTTATTTTTTTTAAGCAGGTATTCCTCAGGTCTCTCCATATCCCTCGCAGAAATCAATACCAAATCGCGATAATTAATTTTCGGAGCAATATTACCCACATTCTTAAGCTGATACCAGTAATTAATAGTTTCCTGATCAAGCGTGTTAACTTTCGACTCCGTATTGTCTTCATCAAGAGCCATGGCAAGCGGCATTCCATGCATGTTTCCCGATGGCGTAGTGTAAGGCGAATGAATATCAGCATGCGCATCAATCCAAATCACCCCTAGTTTAGACTTTGGGAAAGCAGCTTTTATACCAGCAATTGTGCCTGCCGCTGTGCTATGATCGCCCGCAAGTACTATAGGAAACTCGTTTTTATTCAATGTAGCATTTACCTCATCACTTACCCGCTCTACCATGGTCAAAATGCCAGAGATGCGCTTCGCAAATGGGCTGCCTGTAGTTTCCAGCAGCAAATGGTTCTCATTTGGAACTTCTACAGTTTTATGTTTTTTAAAGAAACGACTGCCAAAATCCAGTGCTGCAATCTTGATTGCATCTACTCCCAAACTCGCTCCCCGCGTACCGGCGCCGATCTCTGATTTTACTTCAATAATTTTTAAAGTCTTAGTCATAAAAAAAATACGGGTGTATTTTATAAAGTGTTTATCTTTGGCAACAAAATTAACTCATTTTAATTTGCCAAACCCTATAAATAATAGTTCAAAAATATAAAAAATGCAGAGTTACTCCGAATTTCTTGATCTAAGTGTTGGTTTTCCTCAGGAAGGTTTCAGCGTTATAGACGACGAATTATATTTTCAAGATCTAAATCTAATGGAAATGATTGAAACCTATGGTACGCCATTGCGTTTTACTTACCTCCCTTTGATTAGTAAAAAGATCCAGCAAGCCAAGTTGTTGTTCCAAACGGCTATCATCAAGAACAACTATCGCGGAGACTATAAGTATTGTTATTGTACCAAAAGTTCTCACTTCCGTCATATTGTAGAAGAAGCACTTAAAAATGGCATTCACTTAGAAACTTCATCTGCTTTCGATATGCCAATGATTGAGGCATTAGAGAAAAAAGGCGCTTTAACAAAAGACATAACCGTAATATGTAACGGTTTTAAAACTTATCAATACAAGCAATATATTATAGATATGTTGCATGATGGGTATAAAAACATCATTCCCGTTTTAGATAATAAAGAAGAATTTAACCTTTTTGATGATGAGGTTGAATTGGATACGCCATGTAACCTTGGCATCAGGATTGCCGCTGAGGAACAACCGGATTCGCAATTCTATACTTCAAGATTAGGCGTTCGTCTAGAAGATGTAATCGAGTTTTACAACAACAAAATCTCTGCTAATCCAAATTTCAGAGTAAAGCTGTTACACTTCTTTATCAATTCAGGTATTACTGATTCTCCCTATTACTGGAACGAACTGGAAAAATACGTTACCCTTTACTGTAAGTTCAAAAAAATTAATCCGGAACTGGATACATTAGATATTGGTGGTGGTATGCCATTTAAAGATTCATTGGTATTCGATTTCGATTACGAATACATGGTAAATGAGATCGTAAAAAGGATTAAAGAAATTTGTGCTGAGCACGATGTTGTTGAACCAGATATTATTACGGAATTTGGAAAGTACACTGTTGCAGAGGCTTCGGGTATTTTGTACAAAGTATTAGGTCGTAAACAACAAAACGATAGAGAAAAGTGGTTAATGCTTGATGGATCATTCATTACCAATCTTCCTGATGTTTGGGCATTGAACCAGAAATACATTTTACTTCCAGTGAACAACTGGGACGCCGAATATGAAAGGGTAAATTTAGGTGGCATTACTTGCGATGGACAGGATTATTACAACCAGGAAGCGCATATGAATAGTGTGTTTATGCCTAAAACGCGTAAAGTACAATACCTAGGTTTCTTTAATACCGGAGCTTACCAGGAAGTACTGAGTGGTTACGGTGGTATTCATCATTGTTTATTGCCTAGTCCTAAGCACGTAATCATCCGTAGAAACAGGGATGAGACATTCAACTTTGAAGTATTCGGAGAAGAGCAAAATAGTAAACAGGTACTTAAGATCCTGGGTTACACCTAGGTCATTAAGTAATTGTTTCATCGTAAGACATTCAGCCTGCACATTCATTTGTGCAGGCTTTATTTTGCACTCTTCTTAATCATTTTTCTTGGGTACCGTCGGCCAAATCCTCTATATCATTAATCATATCTGGGATTGCACCATGATAGGAATGATCAACACCTGACAATACTCTCCAATGCCCCCTGGGAATTAACTTTCGGTAGGACTTAAATTGGTGATTAGGGATTACTTCATCGTCCACTGAGTGATAAAAATAAATATTATCGAGCGTGCTGAGCTTATCCAGCAGATCATCTTCTATTGCATATTCAGAAACATCCCAATTCTGATCTTTCCAATAGGGAACACCAAATAGGATCATTCCTATTACTTTGTCAGGAACCGGCTGCCTGGTAAAATATTTCAATATAATGGAGCCTCCTAAGGAATGACCGAGCAGAATAACCTTACCCGACAGATTATTGAGACTGGTTGCTAAAACGGCTTCCCAATCCAGAAAAGCAGGATGATCAGTATCCGGCATAGGTGGATAGGTAATTGTAAACTTATCGCCAAGATTATTCCTCAGCGCGTCTACAATTACTTGTTCCTGTCCTGTTGATACGTTCCCTGCACCCTGAATAAATAATATTTCATAGCTCATAGACTCTCTTTTATGTAAATGGTTAAATTTAACATACGTTCCCTGCTCCTGTCCGGATTTTTCATACTATAAGATACACATAAAACTCTTCCTTCTAAGACATCAAGGCTACTTTAAGTTTAATTTTTGAATCAGGATATCTTTATAAGACACAATCGCTTTACCACCGCCATGGATTTGAAGTCCTATAAAACCGGATTCTGGAATGTTAGGGTCTGTTTCTTTGTAATCTATTGTCTGATGGCCATTCAAAAAAATACGGATCCGACTGCCTTCGGCAAGAATCTCAAAATCATTCCAGTCATCTGGTTTGAGGCTTTTTGCGATCAGTGCAGAATCAGGCATAGCTAAGGTTATATTTCTACGAGATTCATCATAAAGGCTGGCCCAATAACCCGGGCCGATATCACCCTGGTAACCTTTCATTTCATTAGGCGGATTAGTTAGTCTTTGACTCCTGAATTGCACTCCTGCATTTACAAATCCATGGTTACCCGTTAACTTAAATTTCAGACGTAATTTAAAATCGCTATAACTGTTAGAAGTTACCAGGAAATCGTTTTCGGGAACTTCCTGCGATAACGATCCGCCAGTTATTGCACCATCCTTGATCTGCCAGGTTTTAATGGTGTCGCCTTGCCAGCCATTAAAAGTTTTGCCATCGAAAAGGGATGTAAAATGCTTTCCTGAAATGTTTTTGTTGGATAATTGGCACCCTGATAGAAAACTCAGTAACAATGCCAAACAAATTATTGAAGAAAAAATCGCAAAACGCATATTTATAAAATGAAAATTTGTAAACTGTCTTGTCCTAATATAGTTATAAACGTTTATTCATGGAGGCTTGGAGCAATTGGAATGAATTTTAATTATATCAAAATACAAGAAAACTGCTATTTGATTATCAGCGATGTGGCATTATCTTTAGACTTGAAACTAGTTTAACCTAAAACCATAATCATTATGCAACGAAGGAAATTTCTCCAGTCATCGCTCACAGTTGCCGCAGGTATCGCAGTAAGTACCACGCCTGCAATGGCGGCTGATCACTATTCAACACAAAAGGAAGTATACCAATGGCGCGAATATGAAATGTGCTTCGGTGCGGACCAGTTGCAACTGGAAAACTATTTTAAAACGGCTCTTATTCCCGCATTGAATAAATATGGTGTAAAAGCAGTTGGTGTGTTTAAAGAATGGACTAAATCAGAGCCTGCTAAGTTTTATTTACTGACACCTTATTCTTCTATTGAGAATTACCTATCAGTAGAAGCAAAAGTAAAAGCGGATGCAGATTACATTAAAAATAGCGCCGCGTATAACAACATACCGGCAGATAAAGCTTTATATAGCCGTTTCACCTCTTCTTTGATGATTGCCTTTGATGGTTTTCCTGCAATAGTTATCCCAAAAGGTACATCCCGGATATTTGAATTGAGAACTTATGAAGGTTATAGTGAAGATGCGGTCAAAAGAAAAATTAAAATGTTCAATGAGGGAGAGTTCCCTATTTTTAACAGGGCAAAATTGAATCCTGTATTCTGTGGGGAAGTGATTGCCGGTGATAAGCTACCTCGTCTCACTTATATGATCACATGCAACAGCATGGAAGAACGCGACAAAGGATGGGCTGCTTTTGTAGCTGACCCGGAATGGAAAAAATTAGTGTCGGATCCGCAGTATGCAGATACTATTTCCAAAATTAGCAATACCTTTTTGGTACCCGCATCATATTCACAGGTATAAGCAAAGCTATTTATATAAAGAGGAACCACAGTATTTACAGAATAGCGCGTCACTGTCATGCCCCTCTTTACTGCAGTTGGGGCAAGATTCATATTTGTGTTTTTTCTTTCTTGATGCCAACGCAAGATCATGGGTAATTATACCTGTGGGTACTGCAATTATAGCATAACCGGTAAGCATCACTATGGAAGCAACGAATTTTCCCATTGGCGTAACTGGTGAAATATCCCCGTACCCTACTGTTGTTATCGTTACTATAGCCCAGTAAATACTTTCAGGGATATTTGAAAATCCGTTTTCACGTTTTTCGACCAGATACATGATGGAGCCTAGAATTACCGTAAGTGTAAGTACAGTTAGTAAAAAGATGCTGATTTTTCGGATACTATCTTTGAGCGCTTGAGTAAGGAAATTGATTTCTGTTAAAAAATGCCCGAGTTTAAATATCCTGAATACCCTCAGGAGTCGTAAGGCTCTGAACACCAATAATGACTGGGCGCCAATAAAGAAAATACTTAAATAAGAAGGTAAAAGCGCGATCAAATCTATGATACCCAGCAGGCTGAATACGTATTTTACGGGCTGCCTTATACTGATCAGACGCAAAATGTACTCGATGGTAAACAGCGCGCAAAATACCCATTCTATACGATTAAATAACGTTCCGTACTGTTTGTGGATGTGTGCTACACTATCGAGCATAACCACAATTATACTCGTAAATATGGCAATTAACAAACCCACATCAAAGGCCTTCCCGGCCGGTGTATTAGATTCGTAAATAATCTCATGGAGACTGAAACGCCAGTCTTTTTTATCTTTTGGTGTCATATCTCCTTATTTTATCCTTCGGCTGTTAATGGCTTTCACCCATTGTTTGCGCTGGCATTTTTTACATTGATGCATTGAAGTCACAGCAAGTTGTTCTACGCTACCGCAGTATGAGCAGGCATACTTTCCGGCATTTTGTATTTTAACGGTATTTTGTTCAAATAACACAGGCAGTATTGGTAGTCCGTATTTAACTTCTTCGTCAGGATAATAATAGATGCTAATATTGCCTGAGGTTTCTAATATAGCTGTTTCAACTTGCCCCAAATGAGAAATGCTTTGCTGCCTTAATTCTGAAAAAAACTCGTCGTAAGCAAGCCCTTCTTTACCGAATTCTTCAATTGAGAACTCACCATTCTTAATTAAGTGAACACATTTTCCTTCTATCAGGTCGTCGAGTTTTTTACTTTTTGCCATTAAATAGGTGGTCAGTCTGTAGGCTCCAACAATTACAGCAAAAATGATTACCGGTACTAATAAGCCAATCTCCTTGTAAAACATAGGATCACCGGCAGCAGAGCCCAAACTTATAATTACTACCAATTCAAAAACTGAAAGCTGTCTTACACCACGTTTGCCCAATAATCTCAATCCGAAAAGGATGATAAAATACATCACGAGTGTTCGGATGGATATCTCAATCATGAATTCCCAGTTCTCTTTGCCAATGAGAAATCCGGACCAATCGATGGATAATAGCATAATGAAAATTTAGATTTAATTATGCAGTGCAATAACTCTACCAAATAGTTTATTGCTATTAACATTCCAGCGCCTGTTTTTTATCAAAAGGATCCCGATAAATGGCTAACTTGCTACTTCAGTAGATACTAATATGACAGGGAACAAACCTATTGTAATGGCTGAGCTGGTTTATATTTCTTTTTTAAAAGAATAAGATAGAATAAATAAACTCCCACAAATACTCCTGCTATTGTTGCGTAAATATCATTTACATCGAATGTAAGGCCGGTTCCTTTTTGTGTTATTTCGTGTACAAGAAATCCTGTTAAACCGATAATGGCAAATGCAAATAACAATAATAGTTTGGATTTCTTTGAAACGAGTTTCCCAGATGAGCCTTCCACTAGAATAATTATTACTATTGCAATTGACATAAAAGCTAACGGTGCAAGAAAATTAGGTAGCCATCCTAATGTTTCGCTAAGTAATCCATATTCTCTTCGTCCATATATTGGCCTTAAGAAAGTCCGAACCAATTCATTCATTATTAAAATTAAAGCCGGAAGAAAGAGAATCAGTCTGCTTTTTTGTCGTGTCATATTCAATAAAGTTAAGCATATCACACCTTGTCAACCATAGAAAATTAAAATAGTTTAATGCCATTTATTAAAATAGTTTAATGGCGGACGGTTTTAGCAAAACTATCTTTATTGGTAATTAAAACAATAGAATGATGAGTAACAAAACAGAAGAAAATGGAAATTTCACAAATTAAAATTACACCTGACACCTATGCTCCTTTCCGCTTGGCTCAGGGACATCGTGTGGGAGACTTACTATTTATTTCGGGCCAGACAGCTATTGATGATGAGGGCAAGCTGATCGGTTTGGGCGACTTTGATGCGCAGGCACAGAAAGCCTTTGAAAACCTCGAAAAGGTCCTCAAGGCCGGTGGTTCAAGTTTTAAGAACGTTGTAAAGGTAACCATACTACTACGTGACATGGCAAATTTTGAAAAGGTAGTAACGCTCCGTGGTAGATACTTCTGCGAGCCATACCCCGCCGATACAATTATGGAAGTCTCTTCACTCTTTTCCCAGGACGCCCTTATTGAAATAGAAGCAATCGCAGTTGCCGATAATGCAGCAGTCTGGAAATAAGCAGGTAACCGAACGGAGACAAAGTCTCCGTTCCTTTTATTTTTTAGCAATTTCCTTCCTTATCTGGCTCAGAAATACAGGTGTGACTCCCAGAAATGAAGCGATATGCTTTTGAGGCAGCCGTTGTTCGATATGCGGATAAAGATCCAACAGCGCGAGGTATCTTTCTTTGCCCGACATACTGATGGAATTAAGTAAACGCTGGTCTTGTGCCATACTTGAACTTTCATTTAATATTCGCCAGAAGCGTTCCATTTTCGGTATGTTCTCTATCAATTTCTCCCGGCTCTCCAGGTCTATTTGCAGCAGTACAGACCCCTCAAGGGTAATGATGTTCCGGCTTGCCGGCTGTTGCTTTAAAAAGCTGCTTAAATCCGAGATCCACCAGTCTTCCAGAGCAAAATGCAAGGTATGCTCATCGCCCCTACTATCTACATAAAAAGAGCGAAGAAGGCCCTCACAAACATAGCTCTCATAACGGCATAGATCTCCTTGTGCAAGTAGGTATTGTTTGGGCAGTAGCTTACGCAGTTTAAAGACGGAGCAAATATAATCCTTCTCCTGGCTATCAAGACTGATCCGGCGTTCGATGTGCCTCAAAAGGCTATTGTAATATTCTTTGGTGCTTTGCTCTTGCATACTGTTGCCAATTTACGAATTTAAATTAAGCAGGTACTGCCAGCGAAATACGGAGGCCTATGGTAAACATTTAATCTTGCGATCAAAAGCTTTTATTTAAAGCAACCAAACATGTGAAGGCTTGCAATTGTTAATCTTGTACTAAAAAGGAGAAAAATGGAAAATTCGAGCAGCAATACAGATAACGATCATCATGAGAACATACACCCTAAACCAACTGAGGACGCAGGGGCACAAATTGAAACGGTAACACCTGACACAGAAAAGGAAGGCACTCCTAACGACAGCAAAGTCACCTCCGTGGATATTAAGAGCAGCACTCAAACTGATCAAAAAGAAGAACCGGAAGATGCTCAACAGAAAGATAAACCTGATTACGAGGACAATGAAGAGGTCGATTCCGAAGATTCTGAGCCTGACGAAGATCAAAATGAAGAGGATGGTCCGGAAATCGAAACTGTTGCCCCTTAATTCTGAAAAGGATAGTGGTAACCGGTAACATGTGAGAAATTATGCAGGTCACTTTGTAATTATCGAGTGACGAATGCTGGAATAGTTGGTAATTAATTTTGTAAAAGTTAAATTTAATTATGAGAACAAATGCTACGCACTCGGAGCTTTCGAGCACAGAATCCAATACCATATTCGGGGCCAGCCCGTTTGCGGTTGAACTTTTTGACCGGCTTCCGGTTGCAGTATACACCTGCGACCCTTCCGGATTCATTACCTCCTATAATCAGGCTGCAGCGCTACTTTGGGGTAGAAAACCTGAGCTTAACAAGGATCTTTGGTGTGGATCGTGGAAGGTTTTTTATACCAATGGCGAACGTATGGCACTTGATAGCAGTCCAATGGCGGTAGCATTGAGTGAAGGTTCTCACGCTGGCGGGATCGAAATAACCCTTGAACGTCCTGATGGCTCCAGAAAAAATGTAATTGAGCATCCTGTCCTGTTATTTGATGACCGGGGCCAGCTGTGCGGAGCGGTTAACACGGTCATCGATATAGCTGAACAAAGGGACACGGAGATTCAGCTCCTGAAATTGCTTGGTCAGGTAAAAGAACTTAGTATAAATGAGAATGAATTTACGCGCCTGGCCAGCCAGGAATTTAGGACTACCTTGGCGAGTGTTTCCCAATATCTGGAATTAATCTTGCAGTCTGTCCGGCCAGATGACGCAAACTCAACACTGCTCATCAGGGCGCAAAAACAACTAATGGCATTACATAAGCTTGTCGGCAGACTCATTGAAACGGGTAAAAATGCAAAACTGCTTACTTACTTATTCTTTAGTGGTCTTCCAGAGAGCCTGGTTATTCTATAACATTCTCCCAATTTTCTCGCTGTTTATCAAAAAGAGCACCTGCCTTGAATTTAAGGGTGTAAAATAGGTATTGCACAAGTATTAGCCTGTCGGGCTCATTGTAAATTTGGTTGGGTTGTTAATTTTAAATATCTTGGCGCACTAGCAAATCAGGGGCTATTGCCGCATTAAATTTACCCTGGTAGGATATAGATTAAATGGATACGAACAAAACCACCACCACAATTCTGCAAACAAAACAACATTTTGAAATTCTCGACGGGTTAAGGGGCATTGCTGCATGGGCAGTAGTAATATTTCATTTTATGGAATGGGCTTACACCGATCCTGGCCAGAACTTCATCGGACACGGCTTTTTAGCTGTTGATTTCTTCTTCTGCCTTTCGGGATTTGTAATAGGATATGCCTACGACGATCGTATAGGAAAAATGGGTGTTCTTGAGTTTTTTAAATCAAGGATAATCAGGTTGCATCCACTGGTTATAGCCGGATCAATATTAGGACTGCTGGCATTTTTCTTCGATCCATTTGGGGGCCACCCCGAATTATACAGCACCGTTAAGATTATTCTTACATTTTTATGTTCGTTACTGCTTATTCCACTCCCTATAATAGAAGATCGTGGATTTAACCTGTTCAGTTTTAATGCACCATCATGGTCTTTATTCTGGGAATATGTAGCTAATATCGTTTATGCATTTGTTCTTTATAACATCAAACGCAGCTACCTGCTCCTATTAACCATACTTGCAGCGGCAGCGCTTTGTCTGGTAAGTTATCGTTCAGGGAACTTATTGGGCGGTTGGAGCGGTCCAACCTTTTGGGATGGGGCTGCCCGGATATCATACTCTTTTTTAGCAGGACTGCTTATTTACCGTTCCAACTGGATCATTAAAAACCGGATGGGATTTATCGGCCTGGCGATATTGTTGTTCCTGGCCTTTTTGATTCCATCCTCGAAATGGAATTGGTTATCAGAACCTTTCATCGTGCTATTTTATTTTCCACTGCTGATTGCCTTAGGCGCAGGGGCTATATTGGCACCTGGCTTGAAAAAGTTTTGCGTCTTTTCAGGCAAGATCTCTTACCCATTATACATGACGCACTATGCCGTGTTATGGATGTTCGGCAATTATTACACAAGTCATAAAGTGGGCTCTACGCAACTCACATTGATAATTATCGCTGGGCTAGTCCTTCTTACTGGGGCAGCATACCTGGTAATGGTAGTTTATGATATTCCCGTAAGGAAATATTTAAACGATAAACGCACCGCAAAAAGAAAGGGTGCACCCTCCGGCGCACCCTTATCTACCTAAAAAACCAAACTCTAACCTAATTATGAAACTTTAATTTCTTTATTTTGAGATTTTACTTCATCTTTTCCAATCGTGATGTTTAAAATCCCATTAACGTATTCAGCAGTAATGTTATCTGCGTTTACACTTTCAGGCAAAACAAATGACCTTGCAAACGAGAAGTAATCAAACTCTCTGCGTGTGTAATCTTTTTTCTCTTCTGTTTCGCTTACTTTTTTCTCAGCCCAAACAGAAAGTGTGTCTTTTTTTAAGTTGATTTGAAAATCTTCTTTAGTTAAACCCGGAGCGGCAATTTCAATTTGGTATTCAGTTTCGGTTTCTAAAATATTTACTCCCGGAACTTTGTTAATAGTTAAGTTTTTATTTATGGCTTCACTAAACAAAGAGTCAAATACATTGTTAAAGTAAGGTGCGGTGTTCCTGGTTCTGTTGTTGAATTTTACTAGTGTCATCGTTTATGTCTCCTATTTTTTAATTTAAATTTTATATTAACCCTTTAATCAAGTCCCATACCAACCCATTTTTTTATGATTTTAAAGACATTTTGGCGCAACAAAACAACTAAGCAAGACAAAACGGCAGATATGATGAACCAAATAGACAGTTTTAAGTATAAAACGACTATAGAGACACGCTTTGCTGATTTTGATATGATGGGGCATGTAAACAACGCAACCTACTTTACCTTCATGGAAATTGCGAGAACTAAATATTGGATGCAGGCTGTACAATGGGATTGGAAAAAAACAGGCGTAGTAATTGCCCATGCCTCTTTAGAGTACATCACCCCTATTTTTCTGGAAGATAAAATCAGTATGTATGTGCGCACCTCTAGAATAGGGAAAAGTAGTTTTGATCTGGAATATTTACTGATCAAAATAAAAAATGGAGAGGAAGTAGTTTGCAGCAAAGGAAAAACAGTATGTGTAGTCTTTGATTATGAAGCAAAATCTTCGGTGCCAATACCGGAAGATGAAAAAAACAAGATGATGATTTTTGAGCAGCTCGATAATAATTAACCGAGCTGCTTATATTCTTAAAATATCTTACCAGGGTTAAGGATTCCGTTAGGATCAAATACACTTTTTATTCCTCGCATCAGATTAAGATTAACCTCGCTGTACTTGATAGGCATAAATTCTTTTTGAACCAGTCCAATGCCGTGTTCTCCGGAAATTGTACCTCCAAGTGCACTTGTTAATTCGAATATCTCTACGATACCGTCTTTGAGTTTGTTTTTCCAATCCTCATCGCTCATGCCTGCTTTAATGATATTGATATGGAGGTTTCCATCGCCTGCATGGCCATAACAAACACTTTCAAATCCATACCTAGATCCTATTTCTTTTATACCATTTATCAATTTTGGTAGAGCAGCTCTAGGTACAACGGTATCCTCCTCCTTATAAACGGAATTAGATTTAACAGATTCTGCCATAGTACGACGCATACGCCATAGATCTTCTTTTTGTTGAGCTGTATCTGCAAAAAGTACATCGCTACATTCAAATTGTTCAAGAACAAGATTTACCTTTTCGCAATCTTTAAAAATGGAATCCATATCATCGCCATCGAATTCAATTAAAAGGAAGGCATTTACATCGTCTTTTAGATCGAATTTAATGTCATCAAATTTAATCACCCACTCTACTCCTTTCCTTTCCATAAACTCTAATGCAGACGGAACAATCCCTGCTCTAAATATGGCAGAAACCGCTGCGCAAGCCTTTTCGTTCTCTCCGAAAGAGGCAAGCATTAAAACACTTTGCTGAGGCCTGGGAACAAGTTTGGTTACTATTTTAGTAACTACAGCCAATGTTCCTTCAGAACCAATCATCATTTGCGTAAGATTATACCCAGATGCATACTTTAATGTATTGGCGCCTGTCCAGATAATTTCGCCAGTAGGCAAAACAACCTCAAGGTTTAAAATATATTCTCTTATTGTTCCATATTTAACAACTCTCGGGCCACCAGAGCCGTGGGCTACATTTCCACCTATAAAACAAGATCCTTTGCTTGATGGATCTACAGGATACAACAAGCCATGTTCGCCTACTGCATTTATAAAGTCTTCAGTAATAACGCCTGGCTCAACAGTTGCCTGCAGGTTTTCTGTATCTATTTCAATTATGGCTTTAAATTTTTCCATAGACAACAACACCCCTCCATGTATGGGTAATGCTGCACCACTAAGTCCGGTACCACCCCCGCGTGGTGTAACAGGAACATGATGCTCATTGCATAGCTTTAGTAAAGCTGAAATTGAATTTGCATCGGTTGGCTTAACTACAATCTCCGGATAATATCTAAGGTCTTCTGTCTCATCATGACTATATGTATTTAGCGACTCCTCATCTGTAAATACATTTGATACACCAATAATTGTTTTTATCTGATCTAATAGGTCGTTTGTAATCTTATTAAATGCCATCTGTTGTTTCGTGTGTTTTATAGCTATTAAAATTAGGATCGTGGTTTAGGAGTTTGCAGAACGATAGCTTAATTGCACAAATGAATGTCCAATTTCACCAGGCATTGGCGGATTTAGTTTTTTAATACCAACTTCTGCTGTATGTACAAATGGATAATTATCAACCACTCTATCCAAAATACTTTTCACTACCGTTTCGAGCATTTTTCGGGCGTTTTTCATTTCTTCCAATATGATATTGTTCAATATTTCGTAATTTACTGTGTGCTCCAAATTCTCTGTATCTGTATTGGGTGTAAATGTAACCACAACATCCACCGAAAAATAGATACCAGTAAGTTGTTCTTCAGGATAATAACCATGAAATGCATAACATTTAACATCTCTTAAAGCAACTGTCTGTATATAGTTTTGAATATTGATCATTTGACGAAATTAAATTTTTTATCCGTTATAACCAGCCCTTGTCCGAAATTATTACCTTTGAGCACAATAGCTGATTGTGTAACCAAATATAGTGGAAACAATGAATAAATCTGCCAAGAAAGACCTTTACGAAGCTCCGGACTATTACTTACTGGATGAATTACTTTCTGAAGAACATAAACTGATCAGGGCAACTGCAAGAGATTGGGTTAAGAAAGAAGTGAGTCCCATTATTGAAGAATATGCTCAAAGAGCTGAATTTCCTAAACAAATCATCAAAGGATTGGGAGAAATAGGTGCTTTTGGTCCTACTATACCTGTTGAATATGGTGGTGCCGGACTTGATTATACGTCTTATGGCATTATTATGCAGGAATTAGAACGTGGCGATTCGGGCATCAGGTCTACCGCTTCTGTACAAGGCTCTCTGGTGATGTATCCTATTTTTGCTTACGGAACTGAAGAACAGCGCAAGAAATATTTACCTAAGCTTGCTACCGGTGAATTGATGGGCTGCTTTGGATTAACAGAGCCGGATCACGGATCTAATCCGGGCGGAATGGTAACCAATATTAAAGACAATGGAAGCCATTATGTGCTTAATGGTGCAAAAATGTGGATTTCTAATGCCCCCTTTGCAGATATTGCAGTTGTTTGGGCTAAAGATGAATCTGGTAAGATCAGAGGTATGGTTGTAGAGCGCGGTATGGAAGGTTTTACGACTCCTGAAACACATGGCAAGTGGAGTTTAAGGGCTTCTGCTACTGGTGAATTGGTGTTTGATAATGTGAAAGTCCCTAAAGAAAACCTATTCCCTGAGATTTCTGGTTTAAAGGGTCCCTTAGGTTGTCTAAACCAGGCACGTTATGGTATTGCCTGGGGCGCACTTGGTGCTGCTATGGATTGTTATGATACCGCGTTGCGCTATTCTAAAGAACGTGTTCAGTTTGGTAAACCTATCGCTGGTTTTCAATTACAGCAAAAGAAGTTAGCGGAAATGATTACAGAGATTACTAAAGGTCAGTTACTGGTGTGGCGCTTAGGCGTACTAAAAAGTGAAAACAGAGCTACTTCTGAACAGATCTCTATGGCAAAAAGAAACAGTGTAGAGATTGCGCTGGATATCGCTCGTAATGCAAGACAAATGCTTGGTGGTATGGGAATTACTGGAGAATATTCAATTATGAGACATATGATGAATCTGGAGTCTGTAGTAACATACGAGGGAACCCATGATATTCATCTATTAATTACAGGAATGGATGTAACAGGCATAAATGCCTTTAAATAATTTATAAACAGCGGAAATCAATCATTTATTAATGAAGACATTTAAGAAATATACTTATTTGCCTGCACCTCCTGAAGAGGTTTATTGGGCATTAACGAAAGCGCAAAGCATACAACTGTGGACCGGTGCAGAGGTTGAATTTACAGAAGAACCTGGTACAGAATTCTCTTTTTGGGAGGGGGATATCACCGGTAAGAATGTTGAATTTGAATACGGTAAAAAAATTATACAACAATGGTATTTTGGCGAAGATAATGAGCCATCAATAGTAACCATTAAGCTGCACGAAGATAAAAAAGGTACTTCTTTGGAGTTTGTTCAAACCAATATTCCAGATGAAGATTATAAAGATTTTACTGAAGGAATTGAAGAGTACTATTTAGGAGGTCTGGTTGACTTCTTTGAAGAGTAAAAAGTGCAATCCTCATTCTGAAATAAATTCAGAATGAGGATTGCACTTGTAAATATCGTTTCCTTAAATATCTGTATTGTAAACAGACACAATGTTTTCTCTTAAATTGTAATGCGAAGCCATTACTTCTCCATAAGCACCAGTACTATTTAAAGCAATAAGATCTCCACGGAGTGTTCCCGGCAATTCTACCTCTTTACCAAAACAGTCGGTGCTTTCACAAATAGGTCCAACTACATCATACTTTACTGAATTTGATTCAGATAATCTTGAGATATTAGATATTTTATGATAAGCCTGATAAAGCGCCGGTCTCATTAATTCAGTCATACCTGCATCAAGAATAATGAAGTTCTTTTTCTTTCCATTCTTTACATATAGTACTTTGCTTATTAATGATGAAGATTGTCCTACCAATGCACGGCCTAACTCAAAATGAACTTCCTGGTTTGATCTAACATTCAGAAAATCATTAAATATCTTAAAATAAGAGCTGAAATCAGGAATCTGTTGCTCCGGGTTGTGATAATCAATACCCAATCCACCCCCAACATTTAATACCTTCACGGTAAAGCCTCTTTCTTCGAACCACTCGGCAAATTCATTTACGCGTACACAAAGATTTTTATATACATCAAGGTTAGTTATTTGAGAACCAATATGAAAATGAATCCCAATAAACTCCAGGTTAGGCGATTTTTTTAAAGTCTCAGCACATAATGGCAAATCCCATGAGTTTATACCAAACTTATTTTCATCTAATCCGGTTGTAATGTTATGGTGGGTATGTGCATCTACATTTGGATTAATACGTATAGCTACTCTGGCTTTTTTGTTCTTCTTACCTGCCAACTCATTAATAACTTCAAGTTCCTGAATAGATTCTACGTTAAAACAGAAAATATCATTGTCCAGTGCACCGTTAATTTCCTTATCAGATTTACCCACACCCGCAAAAACTACCTGATCTTTCGAGAAGCCCACTTCTATTGCTTTGCTTACCTCGCCTCCACTAACGCAATCGGCCCCAAAGCCTGTAGCCTTTATTTTTTCTAGAACCCGCTGATTGAAGTTTGCTTTCATGGCGTAGTGCACATGAAAATTATATAACTTAGCTGCATCAGCACAATTACTAAGCGTTTTTTGCAGCAAAGTAAGGTCGTAGAAGTAGAAAGGTGTTTCTAAACTTGCGAAGTGCGATATATCTTTATCAGAAAACATAATGTTTAAATATCTTTTTATAATTGTTATTGTTGTTTTGGGTCTGATCTACTTTGGTAATCATCTCGACTATAAAAAGCAGAAGATCAGTAGAAAAGAGTACGAAAGAAGAAATCGTCTCTTCATCGCACTCGTTTTCATTATAGCTGGTATTATCTTTTGGCTTAGAAGAAGATAATTACTCAAATAAGCGGTTATGTAAGCTTTTTAATGCCTCAGTTTTATCAGCTGTATTTATTAGTAACGAAATGTTATAGCTACTACCACCGTAAGAGATCATACGTACCGGAATGTGTTTAATTGAATCCAATACACGGGCAGCATAACCATGCTTTTCTGCACTAAAATCGCCAACCACACAAACTATCGATTGATCATTATCAACTTCTACACTTCCAAAATCATGTAGCTCTTCAATAATTTTATCCAGATTATCAGTAAAATCAACAGTTACAGAAACAGCTACTTCAGAAGTAGTGATCATGTCTATTGGTGTTTTATAACGTTCAAATATCTCAAAAACACGTCTTAAGAAACCATACGCCAATAACATTCTGCTCGATTGAATCTTGATAGCGGTGATACCATCTTTAGCAGCAATTGATTTTATTTTGCCTTTTTCACTATCGTTCGTAATCAGCGTACCAGAAGCTGAAGGTTCCATAGTGTTCAATAACCTTACAGGAATCTTGTATTTTTGAGCAGGGAAAACAGATTGAGGGTGTAATATTTTTGCGCCAAAATAAGCTAACTCAGCAGCTTCATCAAACGAAAGCTGAGAGATTGGTTTGGTGCCTTTAACTATCCTTGGATCGTTGTTATGCATACCATCAATATCTGTCCATATCTGAACTTCCTCGGCTAGTATGGCCGCTCCTATTAAAGATGCAGTGTAATCACTTCCACCACGTCTAAGGTTATCTACTTCACCAAAGCTGTTTCTGCAGATAAATCCTTGTGTAATGAATAGCTTATTTCCTTTGTTTTGATCTAATATTGGTTGCAGGTGTTTAGTTGTATAAGGAACATCAGGTTCATTGTCCTCATCAGTTTTCATGAAATCTAAAGCAGGCAACAATACAGAGGGAACACCTATCGATTTAAGATAGATATGATATAATGTAGTTGATAACAATTCACCTTGTGCAAGTACTACTTTTTCCTCAATTGGCGTAAAAAGATCATTTACCAATGTTTCAAGGAAGTTAAAGTGATAATTTACTACTTCCTGTCCTTGCTCACGAAAATCACCTTCGGGTAAAAGCTCAATAACAAATTCATTATATTTCTGATGCAATGCGTTAATAAGACTTAACGCGGCCTGTTTATCTTCCTTTAAAAGTTTGGCTGAAATTTCCACTAAACTGTTCGTTGTGCCCGACACTGCAGAAAGCACTACAATTTGTTCTTCTGCCGGATTAATGATATCCAGCAATTTTTTCATCCGCTCAGGGCTTCCTACAGAAGTTCCTCCAAACTTTAATATTCTCATAGTTTTATAAATTGTTTTTTGGTAATAAACCCATCAGCAAAATTGTGATGGTTTCATTATTAGTTATTTAAATTTTAAAGGTTAATATTATTTCAATCAAATTGGTTATATACTTATATTAGGGCGTGAAATTAAAGAAAACAGCGCTAATAATCATGATATTGACGAAATAAAATTTGGAATATTATATGAATTGGGCTTTTCTAACAAAACTTCACAGTTATATTACTGTTTTTCATTAAGATATCTTAAAAAACACATCATAAACTATGCAATTAGAAGCAGCTACATTAAATACCATAAACGAATGGCTTAATGGTAATTACGACGAAAAAACTAAGCAAGAAATACAGCAATTGCTAGATAAAGAAGCTTTTACTGAGCTTACAGATTCTTTCTACAGAAGTCTGGAGTTTGGTACCGGAGGTTTACGTGGGATAATGGGTGCAGGATCTAACAGGATCAATAAGTATACAATTGGTACTGCTACACAGGGTTTAAGTAACTATCTTCTTAAAAAATATCCGGGTGAAAAGGTTAAAGTTGCCATAGCGCACGATAGCCGTAATAACTCTGATTATTTTGCGAAAATCACTGCTGATGTGTTTTCTGCAAATGGTATTCACGTTTACTTTTTCAAAGCACTAAGACCTACTCCGGAATTATCTTTTGCGATCCGTGAATTAGGCTGTCGCAGTGGTGTGATGCTTACTGCCTCTCATAATCCAAAAGAATATAACGGTTACAAAGCCTATGGCGCCGATGGTGGGCAATTTACTGCTCCAGATGATACACTTGTAATGGATGAAGTGGCTAATATTAAAAGCATTGATGAGGTTAAATTTGATCGTATTGATAATAATATTGAATTGATTGGCGAAGAAATTGATCAGCTTTATCTGGATAAAATAACTGAATTATCAGTATCCCCAGAAGCTATTGCCCGTCAAAAAGACCTTAAAATTGTGTACTCTCCTATCCATGGAACCGGAATTACATTGGTGCCTAAGGCCCTTGAGCAGTTTGGTTTTACTAATTTAACCTTGGTTGAAGAACAAAGTACCCCTGATGGTAATTTTCCAACTGTAGTATATCCAAACCCTGAAGAAAAAGAAGCACTTACACTTGCTTTGAAAAAAGCTGAGGAAATAGATGCGGATCTTGTTCTGGCCACAGACCCTGATGCCGATAGAGTTGGTATTGCTGTTAAAAATAATGATGGTGAATTTGTACTCCTAAACGGAAACCAGACGGGTAGTTTACTAATTAATTACCTGTTAAGTGCATGGGAAGAAAAAGGTAAGCTTACAGGAGATCAGTATATTGTTAAAACAATAGTAACATCTAATCTAATTGAAACAATAGCTAAGGCTAAAAATGTTACTTATTACAATACCTTAACAGGCTTTAAGTGGATTGGTCATTTAATGACAAGCCTGGAAGGTAAGAAAACGTTTATAGGTGGTGGTGAAGAAAGCTATGGTTACCTTATCGGAGAGCTTGTTAGAGATAAGGATGCCGTTGTATCTTGTGCTTTTATTGCAGAAATGACTGCTTTTTACAAAGATAAAGGCAGCAGTTTATACGATGCTATGCTTGATATGTATGTACAGTATGGTTTGTATAAAGAAGAATTGGTATCCATAACCAAAAAGGGAAAAACCGGAGCTGAGGAAATCAAAGCGATGATGGAGAAATTCAGGAACAACCCTCCTGTTACATTAGGCGGTTCTAAAGTTGCAACTTTAAAGGATTACGAATTAGGTATCGAAACGGATTTGATTGCAAATGAAAAGAAAAATCTGGAACTCCCTAAATCTGATGTTCTTCAGTTTATAACCGAAGACGGAAGCATTATCTCTGCCAGGCCATCAGGAACAGAGCCTAAAATTAAATTCTATTGCAGTGTAAATGCACCACTTAAGGATAAAGCCGGCTTTAAAGCTGCTGATGCTGAACTTAGTGCAAAAGTAAAAGCTATTATGAACGATTTAGAGGTTTAATAACCTCTAAATCATCTTTTTATAAACTTAGGCTGCAAAATTATTTTGCTTGCCTCTTTCTTTATCAAAGTATTACTGGCCGAAGCAAGCTCATTTAAAAGTACATCGATGATCTTCTCGGCCATTTCTTCTATAGGCTGATCTACAACACTAATTGGAGGTGTATGTAATTTAAATACATCATGATCATCGTAGGCTACAATACTGAAATCATCATTGATTTCTTTGTTTATCAGTTTTAATACTAATAAACCCTTAATTGCAAGATAGTTGGTGGAGAATAATACCGCATCAATCTTCGGGTTTTTTTCAAACAATAACATTAACTGTGCATTTGTATTGTCATCCGTACTATCAAATGGAATTTCAGTATAAATACCTTTATTGAACTTGATGCCGTGATCCTGAAGCGCCTTTTCGTATCCAAGGAAACGATTATTGATCTGGTCTACGTGCAAATCTACAGTTACAAAAGCAATATTCTTTTTGCCACTATCGATAAGATGCTTGGTAGCGATATAAGTTCCGTTAAAGTTATCAACCACCACACAATTAACTTCCATGTCAGGAAGGTTCCTATCGAATATAACTACAGGGATGCGTTCTGCAAGCAATTGCTTAATCTCGCCTTCGATGCCAGGTACCGGAGCTATAATATAGGCGTCCACTTGTCTGGACTTAAACATCTCTATGAGCTCCTTAGCCTTAACCGGGTCATTCTCAGTACTTGAGTAACTGATTTTATAACCTTTTTTATAAGCTTTATCTTCTATTTTACGGGCAATACTAGCAAAGAATGGGTTAGAGATATCCTCTACTATAAGTCCTATTGTTTGCGTATTTCCTGTTCTTAAACTTCTGGCTACCTGATTTGGTTTAAAATCAAACTCTTTAATTATAGTATTAACCTTTTCAATAACAGCCTTGCTAATACGCATTTGTTCAGCCTTGCCATTTAAAATAAAGGATACAGTTGTAATAGATACATTGGCCTTACTGGCGATGTCTTTTATTGATGCTGGTTTCATCTTACTTGTCCCTCACCTTTAACAATCCATTTTTCTGTAACAAGTTTCTCAAGAGCAAAAGGCCCTCTGGCGTGTAATTTCTGAGTAGATATGCCAATTTCTGCACCTAAACCAAAAACCTGGCCATCAGTAAATCTTGTTGAAGCGTTTAAGTACACCACAGCCGCATCAACCTGGTTTAGAAACAATTCAGTTTTAACAGGGTTTTGAGTAATAATTGCTTCAGAGTGTTTTGAAGAGAATTTTGCAATATGATCAAGCGCCTCGTCTGTACTATCAACAATCTTCACAGAACATTTAAAATCAAGGAACTCTCTTCCAAAATCTTCAGGTTCAGCTTTATTAATTAAAGGATAGTTCTGATCTTTTAAAATCTTATAAGAATCTTCATCGGCAAATATCTCAACATTATATCCGGCCAGCATTGGTCCAAGCTTTTCCAGAAAAGATTGTGCAACTGCTCTATCTACCAAAACGGTATCCAATGCATTACAAACGGAAGGCCTGGAAACTTTGGCATTTACCACTATTTTAGCAGCATCATCAAGTTTAGCCGACTCTTCTACATAAGTATGGCACACACCAGCACCTGTCTCGATTACTGGTACTAAAGCGTTTTTGCGAACGAATTCAATAAGCTGATTAGAGCCTCTAGGGATAATTACATCTATATACTTTTCTGCAGTTAGAATATCTAAAATGTACTTTCTTTCAGCCGGGAGTTGCTGTACAATATTTATATCGAGGTTGTTTTCTGCAAGAACCTGTTGAATTAAAGAAACAACAAATAAATTGGTATGATAAGCATCCTGACCACCTCTAAGTAAACAAACATTTCCTGATCTAATGCATAAAGCAGCTACATCAAGGGTAACGTTTGGTCTTGATTCATAAATTACAGCAACCACACCAAGCGGTACGGTTCTTTTTTGAATAAAAAGTCCATTATCAATTGTCTTTTCAGAAAGGATTTTGTTAGTTGGATCTTCCAGGTTTGATACATCTATCAAACTTTTACTAAGTTCAATAATCCGTTCCGCATTTAACAGAAGACGATCCTTTTTGGGGTCAGCATCGGACATCTTCTCCAGATCCTTTAAATTCTCAGCAATGATGTCTTCTATTCTCTCAGAAATAATTTGTGCAATTCGGGTAATTATGCCTTGTTTATTCTTATCGCTGAGCGTTGATATCGATTTTTTGGCATTTTGTGCACTAATTAACTGGTCTTCTATTGATTCCATTATCATACTTATAATATTACAATATCACTGGCATTGGCTATCTCCAGGTTATGTTGTTTAGCGTTTTTACTAATTGTGTTCGACGATACTTTGGCCTGAGCTACGGCTACAATGTTATTCTGTTCGTCAATAATTTCAAATATTTCGCCATTAGCGAAATCTACTTCAATAGATTTGACACCAACAGCAAGCAAGCTCTTTCTTTTTCTGATTGCTTCGCTTGCACCAGCATCAACCATGAGTCTACCGGTTACCAGGCTTCCACTTGCAAGCCACTTATTTCTTGCAGATATGGAGCAGTTTTTAGGTGTACAAATAGTCCCCGACTCTCCTTTTGCAGCTTTTAAAATGCCGTCTGGTGTTCTAACACCAAAAATAACCACTTTAATTCCCATTGTAGAGGCAAGATTTGCAAAAGTCAGTTTAGAAATCATACCACCCAATCCAACTTCAGAAGTGTTCTTATTTGCCAAAGAGAATACTTCATTATTTATAGACTCAATTTTATCAATTACGTTACCTTCTTTATCCAATACACCCGGAACTGATGTACCTAAAAGGATAAGCGAAGCACCAAAACCTACACCTAATAAAGTCGCAAGTTCGTCATTATCGGAGAATTTTAACTCTAAATTACTAACTACGTCATTTTCATTAGCAATTGGAATTACACCATTTTTCCATAATTCTTCATAAGTCTCTTTTAACTGAAGAAATTGAGTTCTATGAGAAAAATGCTGTCTTTCACACAAACTTTGCGCGATAGAAATATTGTAGGGTTTAAAATGTTTTGAATAAGTGCTTAACAATAGAGGATTGCCAATTGAAGCAGCAGCTTTTCGCTCACTAATTTTACCTTTATAATTCTTTATGTATTTTTTTCCAGCTGCAACTGCACCTGAAGATACCAATATTAAATGGTGATTAAGAGCAAGTTCTGCTACTTGCCGGGTTATATCTGCAATTATAGCTTCATCAATTTCTCCTTTAGAGGTAGTGATAGAAGCAGAACCTAATTTCAAAACAAGTATAGACTTGGTCATTGTGGCTGTTATAGTTTATTTGGCGCGAAAATTCGAAAATAGATAAATTACTGCGTATCTCGTAACTATAGAATAAAAAAATCCTCCTATTTATTAACTAAAGAGGAGGATTTAGGGAATAAGTTTATCTAAAAGTTCATTAAATCAATGAAGCTTCTAAGCTAATTTCCACATTATAAGCTTTGCTTACAGGACATGTAGCCTTAGAACCAGCGGCAATTTCCTGGAACTTGGTATCATCAATTCCAGGTATATCAGCTTTTAGGACAAGGTGTGAAGTAGTGATCACTCCATTATCTAAAGTTACAGTTGCTTTGGTTTCCAGAGAAGTTGGGTTAAATCCGGCTTCCGTTAAGTCCAGACTTAGTTTCATGGTGAAACAACCAGCATGAGCTGCAGCCATCAATTCTTCAGGATTGGTTCCAATTCCCTCAGCAAAGCGGCTATTGAATGAATATTGTGTTTTATCAAGTACTTTGCTGTCAGTTGTAAGGTTTCCTGAACCTTCTTTAATAGTGCCATTCCAAACGGCGGTTGCATTACGTTTCATTTCAATGAATTAAGGTGGTTATTAATAGGTTGTTTATTTTGTTTTATCGCGGTTTCTATTCAATTTGATCTTGATTTTTCCATCCTCGCCATCAGTTGCTAGTAAATGTAACACAATTCCTTTCATCCTTCTTGCTCTTTTTTCATTTTTATCTGTAATCTCAGCGTCCTTTTTAGGATTTCTTAATGGCACATCTAAAGTAATGTTTGTTCCGCTAGACATTGAGTATATCCCTGCTATATCCATATTCAATAAGCTCGAATTAATTTGCATAGGGTTAATCGTAATTTTTTGCCCACGTACATCAAATTTACCATTTAGGTTAGAAAATGTAATGTTGTCGAGATCTCTTAGTGGAAAAGCAAACTTGCCAACATTTTTAACCGGCTCAAAGCTTACCAGAGCGCCTCTTTTTAAATCAAAAGCGATACTGCCATATAATGAATTAGGAAGGAGATTTCCCTTATCACTGATGACTCCGGATATACTTGTTTTAGAAAAGAGATAGCCCCTGAGGTTTTTTGATGTCAGCGTTTTCATACCAAAGTTATCAAAAGAATAAAAGAAGTTTTTTATATCAACGTTTGTAAGCGTGGCATTTAGCTTAAAGTTATTAGTGCTACCTTTTTGGGCTATACTGCCATTTAAGGAAACCGCGCCTCCGGCATGTTTTACATTTACATTTTTAATTGCTATACCATTTTCCGAGAGTAGTAAGTCTGCGTTTGCATTTGTAGCCAGAAACTTGTTGTAGTAAATCTTATCTACTTTCACATTCATATTTACCTGACTCTTTTCAAAAAGTTCATTCAGATTCTCAGAAAAATTAGATTTCTTACTTCTCTTCTTTGCCTTGGGTTTTCTGGTACCTAGGAAACCTATAAACTCGCCTAAATGAATTTGTGGACTTCTAATTTTCCAGTTCAACAGAATTTTCTCGGGGTCGGTGTAATAAAGGTTTAAGAAATTGCTGACAGAGCCTTCCATAAACACTACGCTTTTACCGCTTTGTAAACGGATGTTTTTAATGTAGAGGTCATGATCGGTAAAATTGAGTGAAATGGCTGTGTTCTTGAAATTCACCTTGCGGGGAACGTAGCTCACATCTGCATTCTGAATATCCACCACCCCTTTAACAAAAGGTTTGGCCAGCATAAAATCTACAATATCTGCACGGTAAGCAAGTTTAACATTTGCTGTGCCTTTACCGAATTTGAGCATCTCCTCTCCTATGATGTTGTTGAGCTTTGCAATTTCAAACTGCGAGGTGAACAACCCGGTGGCAATTGGTTTATTCAGGTTATTGATAAAGGCAGTGTCGATGGAAAACGGTATCTGCGCATAGCTTCCTTTAAAACTAAAGAGCTTAATGGCTGAGTTTTCATCATTTATACCTTTCCCTTTAATATAGCTATTAGTAAAAAAGCCGGTAAAATTACAATCTTCAACCACCCCGCCTGGCGTGGTCAGCACATTATCCTTTATAAGGGCCTTAACGTTGATGGCAGGATCCCCACCAGGACCCATATTACCCGCCAAAGTACAATAAACATGTATAGGTTGTTTAAGATCAAACATGTTGAGTTTAGCGGTAATATTTGGAGCCAATAACGCAGAGGCATTGCGCCATAAAATACTCTTGGTTTCTATATTGATGGTAAAGTCTGTGTTTTCTTTAGAAGTATCAAACTTAGCTCCTATTATAAATGGATCTTTTCCAATGTTTAATTTGTTAGGAGCCACCAATAGAATACCAGAATTGTCATTGTAGCTAATTTTAAAAGGACCTTCTAAAAGTTTGTCCTTAATAAAGCTGCCCCTTCTAGTGTTAAATGCCAGGCTTTTGGCTAACGTTTTAAGTTTAATGTCAGCTTCCCAACCTCCAAGCAACAGATAGTCCATATTACCCTTTAAGTCATAAATATCAAACTGGAACAGTTTATGTCCTTTTTGATTGTCTACTACAAAACTAACATTGCTTAAGGTAAATTTCCCAAGTTCCGGGCTTGAATTGCTCTCGTCTTTTGGCTTTTTGGATTTGTCTTTTTTTCTGAAAATAGCAGTATTGCTATATCCGTTACTATCAGTAAACAGATATATAGCTGCATTATTTATTCCTATCTTTTTAATTTCTATAGTTCCTTTAAGTAGTGATAACGTATTTACCGATACTTCTAATTCTTTAGCATCTAAAAGCGTGTGCTGATGGCTTTTCCATAAGCTATCTTTCATTACCACATTATTTAGTTTGATGGATACTCCAGGAAATCCACGCAAAAAAGTAGGTTCCATACTTGCTATGGTAAGCGTACCATTAAGGTTTTTGTTTAGCTTTTGCGTTATGGTTTCCAGTAAACTCTTTTTATTTGAGTTCACATATAAAGCAAGACCTGAGAAGATTAGAAGTATCACCCCTATAAGGATACCTACTACTTTGAGTGTTATTTTAGACCAGCGTGGCATTTTTCTGTTTATAGTCAAACGTTTACAATATAAAAATTGTTTTTGAGATAATGATTCTTACTTTTTTAAACTGCAACCTATCCCATTGAGGCTGCCAGACTTGACCATTCAGGAAAAGATTAGAACTTGAAAAAATCTATAGGAAATTATTGAGTAATGCTTAAGAAATACTTGAGAAACACTTGAACTTAGCCATGTTACAAGGATGTTTAAACAGTGCTTAGGACATGGTTGAAATATCCCCATACATATTTCAACCATCTCTCAACGATCTTCTAACCATCCTTCAACCATCTTCCAACTCAAGTATTTCTCAAGTTTTTCCTAAGGTTTTCTCAAGCCTTTCTTATGAATTATTCAAGTTTTTTTGTTCGAGATTAGCGCACACGCTTCGTCATCTCGACGTTAGGAGAGGTCCCTTGGTTATGCTCATTCAAGAGATCTCTCCTAACGTCGAGATGACGATGAAGGGTAACCCTGAACGAGGAAATGTAACTATGAATGAATATGATCGCTAGAACCTAGTTCTGCTTATGCAGTTTTTAGACTAAGTGCATGTGTGGTCTGAATCCTGATTTCTTCAGTTAACTGAGCATTTTCGTTCAGCGCCTGACCATAAGAAGGAATCATACTTTTTAGTTTTTTCTGCCATTCTTCAGATTTAATCTGATCAGCAAAACAACGCTCCATTAAGGTAATCATGATGGAAACAGCAGTAGATGCCCCCGGAGATGCACCAAGTAGTGCTGCAATTGATCCATCGGCAGCAGTAACAACCTCAGTACCAAACTCAAGTACACCACCATGTTTTTCATCCTTCTTAATTACCTGAACACGCTGACCAGCAGTTTCGAGCTCCCAATCCTCCATTTTTGCGGTTGGCAGATATTCCCTAAGCGCAGCCATACGATCTTCTGGTGACTGACGTACCTGATCGATCAGATATTTGGTAAGCTGCAGATTGTCTAAACCTGCCGATATCATTGGTCTGATATTATTAATCTTTATAGATAGAGGTAAATCCAGTAAAGAACCATGTTTTAAGAAACGTGTAGAGAAACCGGCATAAGGGCCAAATAACAAAGCCTTTTTGCCGTCAATCATTCTTGTGTCAAGATGTGGAACAGACATTGGTGGAGCGCCAACAGATGCCTTTCCATATACTTTTGCATTATGACGTTCAATAACTTCCGGATTAACACATTTAAGCCATTGTCCACTTACAGGGAAACCGCCAAATCCATTTCCTTCTGGAATTCCCGCTTTTTCAAGAAGTGGCAATGAACCACCGCCTGCGCCAATAAATACAAATTTTGCTTTTACAACTCTTTTTTTACCGGTTGTTTCATTTTTAACCTTTACTTCCCATAAACCATCTTTTTGCTTTAGTTTACGAACTTCATGGTCAAAATGCATACTTACGCTTTCCTTCTTTTGAAGGTAATTAAACATCATTCTGGTTAAGGCACCAAAGTTTACATCGGTACCAAGCTCCATTTTTGTTCCAGCAACTTTCTCTGCCGAATCCCTGTCGTTCATTACTAAAGGCATCCATTCAGCAAGTTCTTTCGGATCCTCAGAAAAGGTCATCCCTTTAAAAAGATCACTTTTCTGAAGGTTGTTATACCTCTCGCGTAAAAATTCAACGTTCTCCTGCCCCCATACAAAACTGATATGTGGTATGCTTTTGATAAACGTTTCAGGAGAATCAACAATTTTATTCCTTACCAGGAAAGACCAAAACTGTTTGGATACTTCAAAAGATTCAGCAATTGAAACCGCTTTTTTAGTTTCTACTGTACCATCAGCTAGTTGTGGAGTGTAGTTTAATTCGCAAAAAGCCGAGTGCCCGGTTCCCGCATTATTCCATGCATCAGAACTTTCTGCAGCTGCTACGTCTAATCGTTCAAAAATTTCAATACTAAGATCTGGCTGCAATTCCTTAAGTAATACACCCAAAGTTGCGCTCATAATACCAGCGCCAATTAATACAACATCAACAGTACTATCTGATTTAGTTTTACCAGTCATTTTTGAAATTTTTTGCAAAAATACGATTCTTAATCAAATTTTTCGCCTAAACCTTACTCCTGATTTTAATTATATTGCGATTAATTTACATAAATCCTATTTTCTTTAATAAAACAGCCTAAATCATAGGAAAATCGGTAGTATCTAAATTTAAAACAGCTTATTGAATGGTAAAATGATGTATTAATAAACGCAAACAACTTTTGCTTACATCTGTTGATCAATTAGCGAGCTAATAAAATAAAAAGATAACATGAGCATTCAATCAGTTAATCCGGTTACTGGAAAAGTAATCAAAAGCTATAAAGAACATACCTGGGAACAGATCGACAAAAAAATAGCGACAACGCAGACTGCCTGGTTGAAATGGCAAAACTCAAGTTTTGCTGAAAGAGCCTCTTTGTTAAAGAAAACATCTGCACTGCTTCTACAGCGTAAGGAAAAACTGGCAGCTTTAATGGCCATCGAAATGGGAAAACCGATTAAAGATGGTATAGCCGAAATTGAAAAATGTGCATCCGTTTGTGATTATTATGCAGATAATGGTGAAACTTTTTTGAAAGATGAACTAATTAAAACTGAGGCTGCTAAAAGTTATGTAAGTTTCAGGCCTTTGGGAATTGTATTGGCAATAATGCCATGGAACTTTCCGTATTGGCAATTATTCAGGTTCCTGGCTCCTGCCTTAATGGCTGGTAATTGCGGTGTGTTAAAACATGCATCTAATGTTAGTGGTTGTGCGTTAAGTATTGAACAGATAATTAAAGATGCCGGATTTCCTGCAAATGTTTTTCAGGTACTGCTAATTAATAGCAGGGTTGTTAAGCAAGTAATAGCCCATCGCCATATCAAGGCTGTTACTTTAACAGGAAGTACAGAAGCAGGTATGCAAGTAGCTCAACAGGCTGCACAGCAACTAAAGAAAAGCGTGCTGGAGCTTGGGGGAAGCGACCCGTACCTTATCCTGGCCGATGCAGATCTTGAACTGGCAGCAGATGTTTGTGCGCAAAGCAGACTCATAAATAATGGCCAAAGCTGTATTGCTGCAAAAAGATTTATTGTAGTGAAGAAAGTTGAAAAAGAATTTGTTAAGCTGTTTAAAAATAAAATGGCAGCCAGAATAACAGGCGATCCTTTTGATGCTGATACCAACCTCGGGCCAATGTCTAGATTAGATCTTAGAGATGATTTACATGAGCGAGTGAAAGAAAACATAAAGGCAGGTGCTAAGTGTATTCTTGGAGGACAAATCCCTGATTTTAAAGGCCGACATGCTTATTATACCCCTACAATTTTAACAGGGATAAAAAAAGGTATGCCTGCTTATGAAGAAGAAATTTTTGGACCCGTGGCTTTAGTTATTTCGGCAAAAGACACTAATGATGCTGTAAGAATTGCAAATGACACACCTTTTGGCTTAGGTGCGGCGGTGTTTACAAAAGATGGATCACTTGGAGAACAGGTAGCAAAGACTCATTTAAATGCCGGCTCTTGTTTTGTGAATTCATTAGTTAAATCTGATCCACGATTACCTTTTGGAGGGATTAACCAATCTGGTTATGGTCGTGAACTGGGGGTATTTGGCATTAGAGAGTTTGTAAATATTAAAACAGTTTACATTAAATAGAAATTGTTTTGGCATAAATACCACCTGCTTTTGGCTTTTATGGGAAGCTATATTTAGTATTACCCAGCCTAAATTTGAATTACCTTAAAACAATTTCTATGAAAAACTTTGATTGGACCTCATTTACAATAAGGATTTTAGTAAAAGCAAATCTAAGCGATATCTACGATGCCTGGACAAAAAGCGCTGAAATAGAGAAATGGTTTTTGAAAGAAGCCATCTTTACGAACACAGACGGGACTAAGACAGGTAAAGAGGAATCTATTCGGGAAGGTTATAACTACGAATGGATCTGGTACTTGTATGATGATAGGGCGACAGGTAAAATAACTGAAGCAAATGGTTCAGATTTTATCCAGTTTACATTTGAAGGTGAATGCCTTGTTGATGTGAAGCTATCTGTGCAAAAGGATTATGTTTTAGTAGAACTTACTCAAAAAAACATACCTACTGACGAAAATAGTATGCGGAATATTAGATTAGGATGCCATAATGGATGGTCATTTTACCTGGTCAATTTAAAATCTATTTATGAGGGCGGCATTGATCTAAGAGGTAAAGATCCTGACTTTAAGCCTATGCTAAATACTTAATTCTTAACACAGATTATCATCAAAATCTCACATTATAAATTTGTGTTCAAATATATGTAGTTAACTACGTACTTTTGAACATAAATTTAAAACAGATGAGCACATCGATATCAATAGAACCTATTAACAATACCTACTGTGCACGAATAATAGACATTATTCTACCTATCCAACAGATCGAATTTGGAGTACCAATTACACTTGAAGGTCAGCCAGATCTTTTAGATATAGAAACAAATTATCATAAAGATGGTGGCGGATTCTGGGGTGCTTTAAATAACGAAGAACTGGTAGGAACAATAGCTTTAATGAATGTTGGTCATAATACAGGTGTAATCAGAAAAATGTTCGTTAAAAAAGATTACAGAGGTAAGGAATTAAACATTGCTCAGCACTTGCTTGAATCTCTTATTGATTACTGCAAACAACACAACATGACAGATATATACCTTGGGACTGTAGATATACTTAAAGCTGCTTGTAGGTTTTATGAAAGAAATGGCTTTGTAAAGATCAAAATGGAAGAGCTTCCATCCTATTTTCCCAGAATGAAGGCCGACAATACCTTCTATCACTTAGCTTTGATGAGCTAGTTTCTTTAATGAGTAATTTGAAATATCAGAATATGAATGTAATTAATGAATCAGGTATTCTTGCCATATCAACCAGACTTCAGCGTTTAAGTGAGCAGTTCAGAAAGGATGGTTTTTTGCTTTATAAAGCGCATCAAATAGATTTTGAACCTAAGTGGTTCCCTGTTATTTATACCCTGCATTTTAAACCTGTATTAAGTGTTGTGGAACTTGCATCTGAAATTGGTTATACCCATCCATCCACAATTAGTTTACTTAAGGAGCTAGAAAAACAAAAGATAATACGTTCTAAAAAGGATAAGCAAGATGAGCGGAAAAGGCTCATTCTGCTTACCGAAAAAGGTAAAGAACTGCTTAAACAAATGCAGCCTGTATGGGATATAATGGTTTTAGCCTTAACTGAGGTAACAAATACTACCAATAATATCATGAAAGCTATTGCTGAGGTTGAACAAAAACTGGAAGAGCAAAGCTTTTTGGAAAGGGCAAAAAGAATATCGCCACCTGTCAAATAGCTTTTAAGCTAATTCTGGGGTGGCTCTTTTAAAATACAAATGGGTTAGTATCATTAGCATACCTATCATGATGGAGACATCTGCAATATTAAATACTCCAGTCTGAAAGATTCCAAAATCTATATGTAAAAAGTCTGTAACTGAACCGTATAATAATCTGTCGTATAGATTCCCTATACCACCACCAATTACAAAGCTAACTCCTACAATTAGTAACCTCTCCAGTTCGGTTTTACTTAAAATGTAGTAGATGCCAAAGCCAAGTACAACCGATGGCAGTAATGAAAGCAGCACAAACTTTACTGGCACAGGAAGTGAGTCTCCAGAACTTAAAAAAGCTCCTGAGTTCTCGACCTTAGTTAATGTGAAATTGTTGCTAATGATCTTTATGCTCTCATTATAGTCTACATGCTTTCTTACAATACTTTTAGTTACCTGATCGCAACCGATGTTAAACAATACAAGTGATAGAACTAACACCCTTCTAAGAATCTTTCCTGTTATCATTTTCATGTGTTAAATACCCGCTTAATATAGTTATATGTTGTGTATGATTAAAGGTAATTGATTTTTTTTACCAGTATGGTGACATATTTAGAACAAACGTTTGCGCAGGGATATAAAAATATTATTTAACAGATTAGCAAAACACAATCACTTATTCTTATAAATGAGAAAGTTAATTCTATTTTCCCTGATGGCTGTTTTTACCTCACAGTCATTTGCTCAAAAATCTGCGCCAGATCCAAAAATCTTTTGGTCAGAAAATTTTAAAAGCGGCAAATTACCAGATGGCTGGCTAAATGTTGATAGTAGTAAAAAGGACCTGGCATGGTTAATTACCAATCAGCCATATCCCGGCTCCTATCAATATCAGCAGCAAGCACCTCCTATTGCCTCAAAAAGTCGTGGCTACCATTTACAGTTTCAGGCAGGCTATTTTGTTGATGAAGATCAACCATCTTGGGTTAAAAAAAAGCAGTATCCTGATACCTGGATGCAGACAGCAGCCATAGACTGCTCTGGCAAATCCTCTGTAATACTTCGTTTTCAGCATACCTTTAGGTATAATAGCGAATTTGCAGCACCTGGAGCAGGCCTGTATGTTGGTGTAAGTACTGATGGCAAAAAATGGACCGACTATAATGTAACCAATAATGTGCCTTCTGCAACAGATATGTTTACTCCTATTAATCAGGAAGTAAACGTTACTAAAGTGGCTGCTAAACAGCAAAAAGTATATCTTCGATTTTATTGGAAAGGCTATTATAGCTGGTATTGGATGGTGGATGACATTGAATTGGCAGAAGCTTACAATAAGGATCTTGCTATTACGCGCTTAACATCGCATAACGAAGAAGAAAATACCTTTACTAAAAACGATGTTTTAGCTGTTACAGTTAAAAATAGTGGTATCGAAAGTATCAAATCAAACTTTAAAGTTGTGGGCACTATTGACGGAAAAAAAGAAATTTCAGCAGATGTTATGGCTAGCAAAAAGCCGATTGCCAGTGGTGAAGAAATTACTGTTAAATTCCCTGCTGTTGATTTAACTGACAAAGCCACACACAATTTAAGCTTTAGCTTAAAGTTTGATGCGGATGAAAAACTTTCTAATAACACCTTAAAAGCAAAAATAAATGCCAAAGAGACTAAAGTTGGAAACCTTACAGACTTTAAAGCTAATGGAAATGAGTTTAATATAGCAGCAGGGTTTTCAGTTTTTAAAGTGATTTTCTATACTGATGATATTTTCAGAATCTGGATGGCGACAGATGGAGAATTTACCAATCCTGCGGGTAATGATATTGTTGTTAGCTATGATGTAAAGAATCCTTCTGTTAATTCAACCGATAAGGGTAGTTATTACCAAATAAAAAGTAAGGATTGTATTGTTCGTGTTTACAAGCAACCACTGCGTTTTGCGATGTACGATGTAACAGATAGCAAACCTATCTGGGAAGAATCAGAGTCAATGTCGTTTGGCGCCAGAACAAAACAAACTATGAAGCGTCATAATGATGAATATTTTTATGGCGGTGGTATGCAAAATGGTTATTTCTCTCATAGAGATAAAGATATTCTGATTGAAAAAGGTGGAGGCTGGGATGATGGCGGAAGAGCTAATCCTGCCCCATTCTATATGTCTACCGCTGGGTACGGGGCATTCAGGAATACCTTTGATGCTGGTAAATATTCTTTCAAGGAAACACTTGCGTTTACGCATAATGAAAATCGTTTCGATTGTTTTTATTTCTTCGGACCTACATTAAAACAAATACTTAACGGTTATACTCAAATCACTGGAAGACCATTTTTAATGCCGCGTTGGGCTTTAAGCATGGGCGATGCAAACTGCTATAATCGTGGTGTTAAAGGTGATGACAGTAAGAATTATAAAGGAACAGGAACAACAGGCACTACACCTGATGTAATAAAATTGGTGGCCGATAAATATATAGAAAACAAAATGCCTCGCGGATGGATCTTGCCTAATGATGGCTATGGTTGTGGTTATACTAAGTTGGACTCAACCATTGCAGAGTTAAAGAAAAGAGGTTTTTATACTGGTCTTTGGACAGAAAATGGAGTAGAAAAAATTGCCAAAGAGGTTGGCGAATATGGTTCCAGATTAGCAAAACTTGATGTTGCATGGGTTGGTCCGGGCTATAAATATGCATTAGACGGTTGTAAGGCTGCCTACGAAGGTATAGAGAACAATAGTAATGCCCGTGGCTTTATTTGGAGTGTAATGGGCTGGGCTGGTACACAGCGCTATTCAACAGTATGGTCTGGAGATCAAAGTGGTAACTGGGAGTATATCCGTTTTCACATTCCGACTATTATTGGTTCCGGGTTGTCTGCTCAAAATGCGGCAACGGGCGATGTGGATGGTATTTTTGGAGGTAGTGATTCTACTTATGTAAGAGATTTACAATGGAAATGCTTTACTCCTGTTTTAATGGTTATGAGTGGTTGGGCAAAAAAGAACAAACAGCCTTATTTGCAGGGAGAAGTAAATTCAGCTACCAATAGGAAATACCTGCAATTAAAGATGCGTATGACTCCATATATGTACACTCTTTGCGAAGAGGCTTATGAAACCGGTATCCCGGCATCAAGAGCTATGGTTCTTGAGTTTCCCGAGGATGAGGTTACTAAAGGTAAACAAACTCAATATCAGTTCATGAACGGTGAATCATTATTAGTGGCACCAGTTTATAAAAGTGAGTCCAAAAGAGACAGTATTTATCTGCCCAAAGGGACATGGTATGACTATTGGGATGGTAAGGCTTACACTGGCAACACCTGGGTGAACAATTATTCCGCGCCTTTAGAAAAACTGCCGCTATTTGTTAAACAAGGTGCAATTATACCCATGTATCCTCAAATGGATTACGATGGAGAGAAAAAAACTGACAGTTTAACATTAGATATTTACCCATTCCAAAAATCTAAA
>NZ_CAMLHF010000014.1 GCF_946479715.1 uncultured Pedobacter sp.
GTTTGGCGTTTTTTGCTTTTGAATAGAAGCAAATTCTTTCAGTCGAATATAAGACCCAGAATCAGAACGTACAGGTTCATTCATCACCTTCCATACAGAAGCTGGGGGCTGCCCAGAGCTAGCAACCACAGGAACCCTTTTCCCTTCGACAAACAAATTTGTTACATATTGATCGTTTCCTGAAAAATGAGCTAAAGAACTGTTAATCATATCAGAAGAAAAATAATTAACTAGCAAATTATCATTGTTATCTACTTGAAAAACAAACTCATAATTAGAATTTGTTCCTACATAATCTCGCTGACTTCCAATGGTTACATTTTCTATTCGCATGTTTTCGCGAAGCAAGCTTTGAACTTGCTCAGCATATTTTAGCAACCTTTCGTAATTATATCCAAGAAGTATTATACCGAAATTAGCGGCCTCCTTATGTAATTCATTATTAAAACCTTGTCCAACACCTGAAATTACAAACTCGGCCAAACCCGTATTTATTGCCATTGATTCTAGCTGGGTCTTTAAAACAAAAGGAAAGGAACCAGTCTCAAACTCCCTCAAAAAGCTAATTTCAATAGATGCATATCCATTATTTACACGACTTTGAAAATCTTCAATTTCTTTAAATTCACCCAAAAAATTTTCAAAATCCACCACAATATTATTGATCTGCTCTAGGTTTGTTCCATAAGGCATTTTGATTGCTACATTTATTTTGGTCTTTCCTGCGATGACAGCCGAATAGGGAAAATGCTCTTTTCTTTCAAGGAACAATCTCAATAGCCCCCCTAAAACTACATTTAAAACTGGGCGTATTTTCAAATTGTATTCATCTGTACCAATTGTTCTATTATAGGCGTTTGCCCATATGTTATTTGTAGCTATCCGCGACGGGAGAAGAAATATGGGCAAACCAAAAATAAGAATGAGGACTAGAATAAGAGATTTTTTAAACCTACTACAATAATTTATTAAATGAGAATAAAATTTAGACCATATTACTATTCTTCTTTTTCTTCTGATAATTGAGATAAAATTTTCTTGTCTTAATGGAAATTTTTCCAAAAGTGCAGGAACTAAAAAAAGTGAGATTAATAGTGATACTGATAAATTAATTATCATTACCCAAGCAAAATCTACCAGTCTGATTTGTTGATCCTCGCTCAAAAAAAAGACAATACAAACAGAACCTATAGTAGTAAACGTAGCTCCAATTACAGCGAGCAGAATCCGTAAGTCTTTCTTATTCCTTATATGATCAATGACCACAATACTATTATCAATTATCAGTCCCAAAGAAACTGTTATTCCAGCCAAGGAGTATAGATGAATTTCCAGCTTAAAAAAATAATAGAAGATAAATGCCAGCAATAAGTTCGCAACCAGAGAAATTAAAATCAATAAAAAATAGCGAATTTGCCTACTGATAATCAATATAAAAATAAGTAGAACGAACAAAGCGAAAAAAGAGCGCCAGATCACTGTGTCAAGCTCCTCCTTTAGAACATCAGTGGCATCATAGTTCGTTGTTATTTTGTATTCGACAGGGATTTTTTTTCGAACGTCATTTATCTTTTCCTTTATTTCTTTTGCAAGGACAAGATAATTTACATTCTTTGCCGCTACTATTTCCATTGTTACCGTATGCTGACCATTAATTCGGTGGTAAGATTTAGGAGGACTAGTTTGATAAACTATTTTAGCAAGATCTGTTAAAAAAATAATCCGATCACCCCATTGTTTAATTGCTATCTTATTCCAAGATACCTTATCAGGGTAATTTGTCATTAAGGTTAAATAACTATACGTTTCCTTAACTGACTTATCGCTTGATTTAACATTAACCTTACCTAATTCAGACTTAAAAAAATAGTTATTAATAGCTAAGCTTATATCCTTGATTGAAATCTCGTATTTTGCAAGCAACGCTGGATCATAATTTAATTTCCAATTAGACCTCTCAAGGCCATAAATTGTCACTTTAGAAATACCTTTTATTTGAGCTAGTAATGGTTGAATTGTTTTCTCAATAAACAATTGGATCTCGGCACTGCTGCCTCCTGCATTTATTGAATATGATAAAACACTCTTGTTTCCAAAAGGAGTGTTTGCAAATACAGCCGGGTAGCTAATCCCTAAAGGCAAACTGGGGTATAATTGTCTGATAAGAGCTGACACTTCATACTTTACTTCATTGATCTTTACATTTTTTCCAATGTTAGCATACACGTTACTATAGCCATTACCCGAACTCGAACTGACCTTAGTAATCCCCTTTACCGTTGCCAATAGACCTTCTATTTTTGTGGTAATCGTACTCTCCATAATCTGCGGAGAGGCATCATTCCAATAAGAATGGATTGAAATGCTGTTGAAGTTCTTTGAAGGTTCCAGCTGAACTGACAATAAAGGTATTAACGCTGATCCAACTATCATGAACGCTACAAAAATGCTTATTACAGTAAATGCGGGTAAAGACCTTTGTTTCTGATTGTCCACCACCCTTATTATTGTTTTAAAGAAACTTCAAGATCATGAGTAAGTGTTACATTATTAGTAACTATAACCTTCTGACCTTTTTTCAATCCTGAGTTAATACTTACGAACCGGCTATTCTGCAAACCTATTCCTACATAATTCCATTTAGCCCGGCCATTTTCATAAGTAAATACAACTTCCCGCCCCTGCCGTTCTAATACAGCTTCTTTTGGAATAGATAATTGACGAGACACAGTATTTCTAGCTACAACTCTAACACTCATCCCATTCAAAAAATAGCCATTTACATTATCAACAACTCCAGTAATTTTAATCATTCCATTATTATCAATAAATGGCTCAACTTCTGTAATTACTCCCTTTACAAATTCTTTTCTACCAAATGGAGCAACTTCGATTACTGTCCCTTTGGATACAAACTTATACTCCGTTTCCAAAACATTAAACTCTATACGCATTTGGTGATCATCCAGCAGTGTACAAAATTCAGAAGAAGTATTTGCCGCATTAAAATTCTTTGCTTTAAGATTGGCTATTTTACCCGAAAATGGAGCCGTAATTTTTGTTTTATCCAATGATTTTTTTGCTTCATCCGATTCATAAAGTGCCCCATTATAACCACTTTTTATTCTTGCCATACGCATCACAGATTTTGGTACAATAGAAGAATCTTTTAAACGGAATCCATAATCTATCAGACGATCATCCAATTCAACTGTCGCCTTATCTACACCATCCCTACTCTTTGCTAGTCTAATTTTAAGATCTTCGTCATCTAATTTAACAAGAACCTGCCCTCGACTAACATAGTCTCCATTTTTCACTAGAACTGCCTTTATTTCACCATTAGAAGAAAATCTGATCTCTGCACTATTTATCGCTAGAGCCTTGCCATTACTAATAATCTCTTGATAGAATGGGCCTTCGAAAACATCAGCAATCTCAACACTTACATTTCTCTTTTCAACAGCATTTTTTTGATTACTACCTGCAATTTCAGAATCTTCTTTAGCAGTACTAGAACAAGCATGCAAAAGTGGAAGTACTGCAAGTAACAAAAAGTAGAATAATTTTAAAGAAAAAGCCATTTTTAAAGTTTTACTTATTAAGAAATTAAAGGAAATCCAGATGCATTTAAATTTTTATTCTTCAACTTTATATCTATAAACCAATCTCCCAAGTTCACCAGCAGCATTAATCCCCTCAACAACAATCTTGTAAACCCCTGGTTCACTCGCATTGTAGAAATCAAAATATGCCTTACCGTCGTTATTAGTTTTCATTGCAGGGCTCCAATAAATTGTCGAACGAAAATCAGGAATTCTATTGTTTTTATCCCCATTTTCATATCTGGGCTCATAGAACTCACGTCCCTTATCAAAACCCTTTGCCGAAAAATTGACAATGTTTGGGGTATATTTTTTATTTCGCAGAGGAGCCTTTTTAGTGTAAATAAGAATAGAAGCTCTCCCCAATAATCCCATTAATGCCAAATTGCTCCTAACAACTTCTATTTTAACAATATCCATGGGATCTATTTCATTACTATCAAATATTCCTGCGATCTCTATTGGGTCCTCAATTTTTCTTCCGTTAAGTATAATCTGCATAAGTCCGGATAGATTAATTGGATCGGGCCTAGAGAGTGGATAATTATTAACTATTCCCACCTTCCCGAAAAACACCCCATGTAATCTTCCTTGTAAACAACCCCCCAAATTGGCACAAACCTCAGGTTTTTCAAGAAAAAAGGTTTGATCAGCATGTCCTTCCGGAATCTGCATCATTCCCTGAGGAGCAAATTTTTCACTTTCCCTTTTTTTAGCTATTATTTTTACTTCTCTAAGCCTTTGAACACGACTTAACCTGCCAAACTTAGGCAATGCCTGATCCTGATTCCGGCTATTTTCAAGATACACTTTAATATCTGTGCTAGTACCATTACTAGCTTCCGGCAAATTTTTATTCGTAGTAATACCCTGCACCTGAGCACTATCTAGTACTATCTCAACATTTTTTCGATTGTCATGTGTTTTGGCTTGCACTACAAACTTAAAACCATCTTTGAACATTAAGTCATCAAACTTAAATCTTCCATCAGTGTTTGTTCTGGTATCTTCCATAATACCTCCATTTAATGAAAGTAGATTCACCTTGGCATTTACAAGTGGCTTATTTCCTAAGGTAACTACCCTTCCAGAAATCTCTATACCCGACTTTTCGGTTTTGTAAACTGGAGTAAAATCCTGACCAAGATTATTCCACACAAACCTCCTGTAGCCTTGTGTCAACATCAGGTTATCCAAAGCTCTACTAGTTTCTTCGCTTTCATCAATAAAATAATGGTTCGGCTTTTCTATGTAGCCTTTCAAATCAGAACTCAGCAATAGATTTGACAGTATTGTACTTTCCGAGGTTTCGTCAAAAGGCACCTTACCCTCATTAATAACAGTAACAGAGAAGTTTCCGGCCACAAATTTTCCTGATGGATCTTTTGATTCCATCTCTATCCAAACATTTTCCTTAGTATTGTAACTTGTCTTTTCGGTTTTCAACTTCAATTGCATCAAATCTCTACTTCTAACAAATGCTATCCTTTCATTTAATGGCTGCCCTTCATTGTTAAACAAGGTAAACTGAGCAATTCCTGTCGGAAAACTACCTTTAGCCAATCGTATTGATGTTATCGGTTTGCTCATTTTTATTGGAGAAGAATAAATAATCTCTCCAGAGGATTGCACGATTAAAGCAACAGTTTTGGCCCGCTGATACACACCTGAGGAAGCTTTAATACTGACACTTAAACTATCTTTATTATCCTGATTAATTGAAACAACATAGCCATCATCGCTCACTTTAGGAAGCATTATTCGTTTTTCTGACCCATCAGGATAAACTATTTCTGCAACATAACTCTTTCCCGATTCAGGTTTCAGATCAAAAGCACCCATCCCGGCATACAAGCTAGAGAAACCAGCAATTTCCTTACCCTCATTGTCTTTTATTTTACCTTTAATACTTATGCCAGCTCCATTAATTCCAATAGCTTTAAAAGCCACTTTGGAGGTTATTCCATTAATTAACCCTCCGCTTTCCGGAAAAAACTGAACATCACTATCAGAAAGTTCGCCTTTTAAAATAGCCTTTTTGCTTACCTTTTCTTTAGTTTCCTTCTTTACAATCTTGGAATTCGATTTGGCATCTGTATTGTTAACGAAGGGATCACCAATCATAAAAGTATGGTCAAAAAAGTAATCTTTATCCGAATTACGCATCCATTGCGTATAAGCCCTCAGTCTATAATTCCCCTCTTTAAAATCATCTGCTAATATCAAATCCCCAGCCGATGTTCCTTTAGTCAATTGAAACTTAAGTGTTTTCTGTATGGAGTCTCTTTCATTGATCAGATCCACATACAGTATTCCACTATGGGTTGATGGCTTATGCCTGCTCCCCATTGTTACATACGCCTTAAACCAAATGGTATCACCAACTGCATAATAGGGTTTATCAGTATGCAGGTAAACCTTTTCCTGTGGATTAGTTTCTACCCATTTATGCAAAGATGCAATTAACTTATTAACCGGATCATTATCGCTGGGAATACATGCTAAAACCAAAATTAAAACAGAAAAGAAAGGAATATAGAGCGATCGTTTCATAATATTTAATAATAGTTAATCTCTCTTTTGGTTAAATAAGTACTTACTTTATTTTTATTATTGAGAGTAAACCAATTACCCTTCTCATCATACTCGTATGAGTATTTTTTCTTCCAGTCAACAAAGCCTCCTCCGGTATATCGAATCTCTTGAACTATATTATTGTTATTATCATATTCATAAGTAATAGAATGTTTTAAATGTCCATTTGAAGCATACGCCCGTTCGCCGCCTAACAGTAAAGTGGGTTCAATTGAGTAGGCTATACTTCCACTATTTAAAGTCGTATCATAATCATTCCACTCCTTTAATATGAGGTTATTTAAGCCATCATACTTATAAACTTCCTTAAGCTTTAATTCTCCATATCCATCATAACAAACACGTAGGCTCCTATTATTTTTATCGTCATACTCATAACGTTCCAGGCTTTTCACCGAATCAGAAATATATTTTTTCGCCATCATCTTTCCGCTATCATAATACATGTATTTAATCCTGTAGCCATGTTCACCATCCCCTTGCTCTTCTGAGAGTTCCTTATCCTCATACACATAACTTATGGTTTGCTCGACGGCGTTACTATCTATCGTATTATATATTTTTTGCTCAATCAGTTTTCCATTTAAGTCATAACTATAACTTCTTTTTTGAACCAAAGTATTTATACCCCCGGTAGTTTCGTAACATTTCTCAGTAAATGACTGTACTTTCCCTTTAGGTCTTCGCATGTCCCCATAGAATGGAAGCTGAGCCCAGGCTTCAGAAAAGGAAAATATGATCACAATCAAGAGTAGCAGTGTTATTAATTTCATCTAACAGTGTTTTTACATACCTCAATTTATTTTTCTATGGACTGCTTTACTAATCCGCATACAGCACGTCCTATAATATAGTAAAAAAAGAAAAAAACCACTGGCTTTCAACAACAATTGCATTTCTATTTTTCTCTTCTAATCTTTCACATTTGTTCTTTTTTACTAAAAAAATTTAAATAATCTTTAGTTAATTGAGGTAATGACTTATCAGGAACAAAGATATTATTTGCAACATTTTTATCATTAATGGTAAAAAAGTAAGGAAAATCCTGATCTTCAGTATATTTATTATCTAAGGCACCGAAAGGTATATTGATAATTTTAAAATTGATATTATACCTATTTTTTAAAATTCTTAAGTCATTAGGGCCACTATAGGATGCCATAATAATAATCCTGTCGCTACCAATTTTTTCTTCAAGCAATTTAAGGTGTATAAACTCCTTACTTACACATAAATCACAATTTCTTTCAGATACACGAAAAAAAAGTTTGCCTTTATAATTTAATGAGGAATCAAATCTTAATATCTTATTATTAATATCCTTTGCAAGGATAAAAGTAGGCAACTTGAATGAATTACAATATTCAACCTGATATAATAACCTTTCTCTATAAGCTTTCTCTAACAGAGTGCCCTTAACCTCCACATCATTTTTTTTATCAATAAATATTCTCCTTATCAAAAAACCATTTGTGATTAATAAAAACAATATGAACAGTAAAACAAAGGAATTTTTATATAATTTCATGCCTTATTTTTGTATCATTTATTAGTAATTAAATAATTTTTTCTAATATATCTCAGATAGTTTTGAGATAAGTCAACTGAGCTAACGAGCGGAATAAATATCATTTTTGCAGTTCTATCCTTATTTAAAACAAAAAAATATGGACTATTTCCCCCTTCAAGTTCTAAATCTTTTAAGCTCTCTAACTTTATATTAATAAAATTCAAGTTTGATTGTAAATGTTTTTTATAAACGACCATATCATTTATTGATTCAAATGATGTTAAGACAAAAACTTTCCCTGGTTGAATCAGTTCCAAGCTAGACTCTATAGTTTCTATCTGAGACTTTACACAAGATTCACAATTTGACCAGGAAGTACGAAAAATCAATACAGGGTTCTGAATAGCTAAAGACTCAAAAGGGACTTCCCTACCCAAGGAATCAGAAACAGTTATACCTTCAGGCAATTTAAAATATGTTGATTCTTCAATACTCTTAAATAGAATAGTTTGGTCTATTTTGCTGTCTTTAACCAAACTTTCATACTCTGTCTTTAGTATTTTCGTTTCTTTGAAAAGAACAACACACAATACCAGCAAGAATACAATTATCGCCAATATCAGATACCTAAAATTTTTCATTAATATTATAGAACATTAACACAGGATTATCTTCTTGTTTAATTGAATTAATAAGTTTTATTGTTTTATTATCCTTCTTCTTTGAAACTACCGAGCGATCCATTCCATTCCTTCTGGCAATAATTTCAGTTGCAGTTATAGTACTAACATAGCTATCCCTATAAACGCTTTTTGGCAAACTAAATAGGGCTAAATCAATATCTGCTGAACTCGTTGATTTACCACCGACTAATCGGCCAGTCTTCGATGAATAAAAAAATGACGCTATGTCTCCATTATTTAATTCAAAAAATAGATTATTTTTCATCTCTAAACAATTACCTTCAAAATAATAGTTTTTCTTTAAATTTAATTCCAGGAGAAATGAGCTGGCATCAATATCTTTCGTAACTCTTTTAACAATGTTCCTATCTCCCATATCAATGTGATATTTTGCAAACATTTCGGTAGCAGAAGATATTTCGAAAATAGTATCTGTAAATAAGGGAGTAAAAAGAACTTTCCCGGTATGATCTTTAAAATTCTTAGAACTATTTAGTTCATTTTTCTCAAAAACAGGCTTAGCACTAAAGGCCTTGGTAAGAATACTTTGACTTGTATCAGTAGATACAAGCTGCGCATATTTCAAATCAGGAACATGTAAATTAATGTCGGGAGTAGCTTTGGAAAGTAGGGTTCCATCTTCCAGCCATGCCAATTTTAAATAATAATAATATGTCTTGGAAGATTTTATATACGAACCATCCTCCGAATAATAATTAATCTTTCTCCCAAAATCGTCATACAATAGAATTTCCTTTGTCAAATTATTATAGGTAACATCTCTTAGCGCTAAGAATTCTCCAGGTCCCTTACCTTTTAAAAAGATTTTTTTCATAAACTTACCCTTCAAATTAAAAATAAAAATAGAGGAAGCTTTATTGAAATCACAAACAATTATGCTCTTATCGGTGACTATAAGCTTATCAATCGAACCAATTAAAGAGTTTCTTTCCGTCTCTAATTGAATGTATTGAATGTTTCTAACCAAATCATCTAATCGTATAGAAGAAGTATCCGAGATAACTTGGGGAATTTTAACACTAAATACCTTATGGTTTTTTTTTTCTATTACAGGAATTTTATTGTTTTTAATTTCCCCTGCATACCCAGCAAAGACCGTTTTGGTTCCTGTAACTCGCTGGTCTTTAAAGTCACAAGAATTCAACATGATTATAACAATGAATGTGATGTAACCCCTTTTAAAAAGTGTTAAATATTTGATCATTCTAATTTCATTTAAATTGGGAGAGTTACCTCTCCCTGTATTTACACTTCTTGTTGACTCAATATACAATCAGATGAATTCGGATAACACCCTTTTACAGTGGTCCCCATAGGACAAGCCAACTTTGTTATCGTCCCTCCTATAAATCCATTTAGGACTATCGAATGTCCGCCCGGTGGCGTATAAGCCGTTCCATATGAAGAAGTAAAGTGCCCATCTATGTAAAGTGATGCTCCCACAAGCTGATTAAAGGAATTATAATATTGAGTTTTAACGTAAGGTTTAGAACAATCTTCAGTAGTTAAAAGTTTTGCCGAACACCCCTCTGTATTCGGATCATTACACGGTGCGAGTTCTTCGGAGCCTCCTCCTCCAGTCTGGGCATATGCTTTTAAAGAGTTCAAGGAAAAACTGCCGCCATCTTTTTCAATAAAAGTTACGGCATTAAAAATAAATACGGTGAGGAATACAGCTCCTCCAAGTACCTTAGCTGCTAAGGAAACTTTCCATTTTTTTTGTTCCATATAAAATTAATTTAAATTTGTTTATATAAATCTATCTCAATAGACTGCTAAGCTTTTGCAGTGCATAATTTTAATTCATGAAAATTAGCCCACCCAAAAACCACTAATAAAATCATGATAGAATATCACGGTAAAAAAAATATTAAATAAAAACAGCAAGAAATACAAAGGCTGCAATTTTTGGAAAAACTTATATAAGAAAAAGGATAATCCAAATAATATATAATAAACAGTATGGTGTATATAGTTAAAAATACCAGTTACAAATATACCGGAGACCAGTATTGCCGTGATAAAGTAAACATCCTTTGATCCGGGGTTGTAATCTTTATTTATCCAATTCAAAAAACAAACTGCAAATGAAGTGCATATAAGATGTCGATTCATGCACTGCATATTTGTGCTTCCTTCAATATTATATGTAAAACAAGTATCTATTATAGCTATTGCAGATAAAAACAAGGCAGAAAAATAAACTGATTTACAAACATGATTCTTTTCTTCTTTTAATCCACTCCTTGATGTTCTTTGTTTCGAGATAACGCAATTATAGCCCCATTTGAAACAGAAAAACATTGCAATACAACCCAACGTTAATCCTATTGCATCAATTCCCAAAACCTTATTCGGTGAAACAGTTGTAAAAGGTATAGATGGAATTAGCCACTCTCTTTTCCAGTATTTTTGAACCTCAATATAGTAAAACCATTTTCCTGTTTCTATCCATTGAATTAAGACGACAATGAATATACTAATGACACAAATCAGAGTATTGGTAATAATATTTGTCAGTAACTTCTTTCTACTAATACTGGAGCTTTTGTAGGCCAATAACTCAGTTACAATCACAGCGGGTATAAAGAAAATTGAAACAGATCTTGTTAAGCAACAACCAAACAACCCAATAAATACCAGAGTCCTGGAATCTCTTCTATAGCCAAGGATAAGCAGTGTACCAAACAAAAAAAAACATGCCTCGGAATAAGGTAGAAAGAAAAATATAAAACAAGGAATTGTACTAACAATCATCAGATAAGGTATTTTATAATTTGTCTTTCCAATTAAGAATAAAAATGAGATGATAAAGATGATTAGGTTTACAAAAATAATCTGAAAATTGCTCAAAAATGTCCATTTCCAGAGGTAAGGAAACAATGGAAAGAAAGCCATATTAGACTTTTGATTGGGAGTAAAGGTGTAACCTAAATATCTAATGTCGTTGAACCATACACCATCATTTTTAATAATGTTAACTTCATTGGGGACTTCAGTTATTATACCAAGTTTTATAAAAATAAAGTATAAAATCACTATTACCACGATACTTGTAAATAAAACGAATAGTGCTTTGGACGTCAAGAAAAATTGTTTAGCCATGGAGTTATAATAAAATTATTTAGTTACCTTAAAGGTGAAAATTGAGTTAAGTGAAAAATTCCAAATTGCCACTAGGACAATTGCAAAAAATTTCCCCAAATAGAATGAAAAACCTAAATTTTGATGAAATAAATACACGAGTGCAGAATTCCATATAAAACCAAACGAAGACACAATAAAAAACTGTTGAAATTGTTTCCTTACATTACTATTGCTATCTGCGAAGGTCCATCTCTTATTCAAGTTAAAAACAATAACCATGGCAATAGAAACACCCAACAAATTTGATAAATAAGGGTTTAGTTGAAAGTATTCTTTAAAGAGAATCGTAAAACTAAAATCAATCAACATTCCAATGCTTCCACATATACCGAATTTCAAAACTCTGAAAATGAATGTAGAAATTTTCATCTCTGCAAAGGATTCGAACTTGAATGGATTGAACTTAGAACAGACTGAATATTAGAGGCATGATTCGTGTTGTTTTTTCTTTCATTCGCTCTAATCCTGTACTTATATTTAATAGCAAAAAGTATGAAAGGAATTTTCACCACATCAACAAACTTCACCTTTGAATTACCTTTCTCCGTCCATACGTTAATTGGAATCTCTTTCATAAGCCTATTTAAATCTACCAAGGAATATAGCAATTTCATTTTGGCGAAAATTTCAACATCAAAAAGCCATCGACTTAAAAATGGGTCTTTAAATAATTCATTTGCCAAATCACGGCTAAATATCTTGAGCCCACATTGTGTGTCGTAAATAGAGAGCTTTAGTGCCATATCAATCAGAGTTGCTATAACACGCCCACCATAGTGACGATAACTTAAACGCTTTATTTGGCTTCCAAATACAGAAACACGTGAACCGAAAACAAATAATAATTCTTGTCGCGATTCAATTAACCAAAACACTCTTTGAACTTCTTCAAGTGGGGTAGATAAATCTGCATCTAAATAACATATATACTTTGTAGAAAAATTCTTTAGTACGAAATTAACTCCCCTACGTACGGCTTCACCTTTCCCAAGATTTACCATTAACGAAACAGCACATACATTTTTTTTATATCTTGATTCCAAATTATCAATAAAATATTGAGTTAGATCTGAACTCCCATCATTTACAAAACAAAATCCAATATTAGAATTATCCCTAATAAACTTCTCAAATGACTGAAGGGGGAAACGTTTAAATTCATTATAGCAAGGCACTATTACAATCATTGTTTTTTCCTTGTTCTCCATGTAAAACTATTAATGAATGTATAATGCTTATTGATATAAATCTAATTTACTTCGATGCAAAAAAATAACAGTATAACTAAATTCATTATTTCCCTATCCTGTTTTTTTAAATGTAAAATCAAAGGTGCCATCTGTCGAATAATAATAGGATTGCCTACTCCTGTTATATCTAATATCTGCACCTTGATTTCTAAGAATGGAAATATATGCGAATATGGTTCTTTCACTTACAGAAAGCTTTTTAGCTAATTGAATTGGAGATCCGGTAGCTCTTCTCCGAATTAATGAATTTAACTGATCGAGTCTGTTGAAATAGTAAGTTGGCATAAATTGAGAGCAATAGGTTTACATTAGCAATTTAATAAGAGCTTATTTATTAACAAACAAATTACATAGACACCTATTTTCAAATGACTAACGGGCTTTAAAATTACACTAACGCCAAATATTTAGGCAACAATGTTAAATGAAAGCGTTAGGAAACAACATCTTAAGTTAAGATACTCTCGAATGAAAAATCAAAATCGCGGTACAGCGACAGGATCATCGCGATAAATAACATTATTTTATTGAGAATTAAAATCCTAGGATTAAATACGTCCAGTATTCCAGCTTTGTAAGATTGTCCGATCGGAATGATGATATTCTTATCTAGTATTACCCGATTAGATTCGATAGACCTTATTTTATTAATATTAATAATAAAAGATCGGTGAACTCTTATAAAAACATTCTCTGACAACACCTTCTCAATTCCATTAAGTGTAAAATTTGCAATACACTTTTCTCCTGTTTGATTGATAATGATGTAGTTTTGGCTCGCTTCTATGTAAAAGATATCATTGATATTTATCCTTATAATTTTCCCCTTTTCACATTTTATAAAGAAATGATCTTCTTTGTGAAACTCTTGAATAAATTTTGGTTTGCTATGACTCCATTTAGGTTTGGGTAAATTGACCCTTTCAAGAAATTTATCATAGCCAAAAGGTTTTTGCATATAATTCAACCTATGTTTTTCAAAAAACTCTTTTGACAAGGTCTTTAATGGATCTACAAAAACAACATTAAATGCAAGTCCGAGCGAATCATTCAAATTAATCATACGCTCTTCATTGATTTGTTGATTCACAATGATAATATCAGGTTTACTTGAAGAATATATAGATAATGCGACTTTAACAAGATCATCGGACACTCCTACTATTTTTAGCCCCTCAGTCTTGTATATAAAATCAAACAATTCAGAAATAGGCTTATTATCGTTTGAGAGAACGTAAATTTTTATCATAAATATTTGGCTATAGGGAATAGTAAGATTACATATAATAAATCATTTTTTTAAAAAAAAGTAAAACTTATAAATTATAACTATCAATAAGCTAAAAATATATCTCCTAGAAAGTTATAAATGGTAATCAAAAAAGGTACAACAATAAGTACATATTAGATTGTCTTAATAGATTTCAAATCTAACTAGTCTTCGTGAGATCAACATTTGGAACCTAGACATATTAAAATTTGTCGCATTTTTAAAATGGCTATTGCCATAATAGGTCTGCGATATTAAAATTCTAGAAAATGACCTATGTTCGCCTGAACATGGTCATTTTTTTTATGTTCTCCTCTATTCAATTGGATTGCTCTTATTTTAACTCCGTTTCTTTCCAGCAGTAACTCTTCGTAAAAGCCTTTGTAATAAACATCCTTAACTTCAAAACGCCTGCTATTCCATGAACTTTTTAGTTCAACCCATTCCGGATAAAAAACTACATGATCTTTGGTGGCATTAATGCCTAGTTTCAAAGCATCTTCTGCATTTAAAACCACGGCATTGCCTAGTATTTGAGCGGTATAAATATGATCAGGATGATGATATATATGTGATGGTTTCCCTTTCTGTAAAAGCTGACCATCTTTTAGAATCAATAATTCGTCTGACAAAAACAAACCATCTGCAGGATCATGAGAAACCATGATAACAGTAACACCTGTATCAGCAGCAATTCGTTTAATATCAGCACGCAACTGGTTTTTCAACAATGCATCTACCTGACTAAAAGGTTCATCCAACAGTAAAACTGAGGTATCGCTTACCAATGCTTTTGCAATTGCAACACGTTGCTGCTCTCCCCCACTTAGCTCAGTAATTTTCTTTTCTTTAAGATGCATAATGTGCAAATGCTCCATCATGTCCATGGTTTTGTCGTGCTTGGATTGCACGTTTGTGTTCGACAACATGGAAGCAATATTATCGTACACCTTGGCATAGATATTAAGGGAGAAATCCTGAGTAACCATTTTCATTTGCTTATGGCCTGGTATCAGTTGCTCATCCGGTCCAAGAATCCTTTTCCCTTCAAAAAGCACTTCACCACTATCAACCTTTAGTAAGCCATAAATACATTTCAGCAATGTCGATTTCCCGCTTCCGCTTTCCCCAATAATGGCTACAATATTTCCTTTTTTAATATCAAAGCTAATATTTTTAACTCCAGAAGCCTGTTCCGTTTGATATTGCTTGGTCAGGTTTTTTACGCTAATGATCTGTTCTTCCACAGTTCAAAGATAATATAAAAGTATTGGTCATTAAACAAAAAAATCCCGCAGTATACTACCGCGGGATTGGTTTTATTTGTGTGTGTTGTGTGTTTTAATTTAAGCCAAGCGTAACGCCGAAGGACATATTTTTCAATCCCTTTTGCGCTGCACTTGCAAACATATCGCTAGCAGAATACTTAGCAAATACCCCAAAGGCACCATAACCTAACCTAACTGTACCGCCATAACGGAAGGATTGAAAGTTATAATCATCGCTAACTTTTACTTTTCCTCTTTCGTTACTGATCTGTTTCACTTTTCCATTTAAAAGGAAGCCCACTTCTGGTCCGAATACAAAGTAAAAGCGGTCGCCATGATCATTTTCTTTGGTACGCAATTCAAAATTCAGAGGGATGTGCACATAGCTGCTAGAGAAACGGTTCTTAGAGAAATGGATGTCTTCCTGAACATAAGTAAGCTCACTTGCATTTTTCTGCATGGTTATATCTTTGTTCAATCTGATGTGTGTCCAGTCGAAACCACCTGCCAGATAGATCTTAAAATTTGAATTGAAACGATAGCCAAACTGGATGATATCAAAAGAAAACGTGCTTGTTTTACCACCTCTGTAATCTAAAAAGTCGTTTTCAGGAGATAAAGTAAAACTACCATTATCTATTAATCTTGAAAACCCAAGATCCACTCTGGTTATGGTTAGTCCACCGATAAAGCGGCCTTTTGAAAGATTGGTTTTCCCTGTTGAGTCCTTTTTACCAATGGTAATACCAACACCAAGGTCCATATCGAACTTTTTCATTTTACGTTCTTTGGTTACGGTAGTATCTTGTTGTGCACTGGCAGTTTGAGCTATAGCACCGGTAAGTCCGCTTACAATAAGTGCTGTTAATAATAGACGTTTCATTGTATGTATGGTTTGTGTGTTTCCTAATTCTATTTATCTGACTTTTTATTAAACTTTATGAAACCTATGTTAATGGACACTAAAGATGAATTATCGTCATTGGTATCAAACTGTATAAATTTCTTTTCTCTCTTATCTACTTTGTTAACTACAAAATTCACCAGATCTCCTACATTCCTAATCCCCTTATTCTCCTGATGTTCAGGCTCAACAGCAACATCTGTATATTCTGTAGGGATGTCTGCTTTTGCGATCATTACTTCTTCTTTAGGGGCTTCTTCTTTTGGTTCAACTTTAGCTAACGCGCTAACAACTTCCGGTTGCTTATTAACAGGACGATCGGTTGTTACTTTTGGTTGCAAAGCTGCCAATTCTTTTTCTCTGCTGCTTAATTTTATGCGTGGTGCAATAATTAGTGGGGTACTTTCAACCTTGTCTGTAACTGCAGAGCTAACATTGCTTACTTGTACAGGAGTTTTAACAACAGTAACTGCAGGAACTGGAGTAACGTCGTTGTTTGCTACCTCTGGTGCCTGCAACCTGATCTTTTCTGTTTTCTGCATCGGCATCAATAAACCTATTGTTACGGCAATTACAGCAACTGCTGCTGCCATCCAGTAAGCCGGTAAACTACGTTTAGGTTTTGGCGACAGTTCTTCTGAAATACCATTCCACAGGTCTGCTGAAGGTTGTATTTCCGCCCCCTCAAACTTATCCCTAAACAACTGATCAAACGCTTTATCCTGCATGTGTTGCATAATTTATGCCCTCCATTTTTATTATTTCTTCTTTTAATATCGCTCTTGCTCTAGACAATTGCGATTTACTTGCTCCTTCAGAAATACCCAATGTTTCGGCTATTTCTTTATGAGAATACCCTTCTATGATGTACATGTTAAACACCACTCTGTAGCCATCGGCCAGCTTTTGAATTACTTTTAATAAATCCTGCATTCCTAATCGGCTAAAATCAAACCCTGTTGATGGCTGATCATACGCATCTTCTATTGGAACAACATTCATAGTCCTTAAATTTTTACGGTAACTTTCAATTGCTGTATTTACCATAACCCTTCTAATCCATCCTTCAAAAGCCCCATCTCCCCTGTATTCATTTATTTTCTGAAAAATTTTAATATAACCCATTTGCAATACGTCTTCGGCCTCCATCTTATCTTTTGCATAACGCATACAAACCACAAGCATCTTGGGCGCAGTTTGCCTGTACAGGGCCTCCTGCATCTTCCGGTTGCCTGCTTTGCATCCTTCTAATAATTCATTTATACTATATTGCGTCAATTTCATTTGTGTGTTTGGTATATAGTAGATGACGCAACTATAGAAAAGGTTGCACGCAGTAATAAAAAAAATTAAAGGGGTTTAGCAATCGTGCTTTTTGCGGTAATGTTTGTACCATTTTACGGCAAGCATAATTACTACAGAAAATATGATGAGCCCAACAAGGCCATAAATCCAGTTCACAGCGCTTTTTAGCACTACGGTAAATACAATAGCTACAAGTAGGATTGTTGCTACCTCGTTCCACAACCTAAGGTTAAACGAGCTTATTTTGCACTTACCGTGTTTCAGCTGCTTCATTATATTCTGGCAAATAAAATGATAAACCAGCAGTGCTGCTACAAAGCCAAGTTTTACATGAAACCAGGGCGTTTGTAATAAACCAGGGTGTATACAAACCATTCCTGCACCTGCAAGTACAGTGAGTACCATTGCAGGTGTAGTAATGATATTCCAAAGTTTGGCCTCTATCCTTTCGTATTCCTTTTGCAGGATATTACGCTCAATTTCGGGCCTGTCTTCGGCTTCAGTATGATAAATAAACAGACGGACACTATAAAACAATCCTGCCATCCAGCTAACAACAAAGATGATGTGAACAGACAGAATGTAATAATAGTACTTCTCCATTTTTATATTAGTATTTAAAATCTTTGATTACTTCAATCGCATATTTTACGTTGTCGAAAGGAATATCGGGCATAATACCATGGCCAAGATTAAAGATAAATCCATTCTCTCCGCGCATACGCTCGAACAAACGAAGAATCTCTCTCTTAATAACGGATTTATCTGCATAAAGTATATGCGGATCCAGGTTACCCTGAACTGCAATACCTGCCGGTAAGCTTTTCTTGATATTTAACAAATCTGCATTCCAGTCTACCGAAACTACATCCGGTTTAGCCTCAGCCATAATAGGCGCAAATACAGAACTTCCTTTACAGAATGAAATTACGGGAATGTCTTTTCTGTTTAAGTTAGCAATGATCTCCTGAATATAGCGATGAGAGAATTCCTGATAATCGTTCCATGATAAAGCCTGGGCCCAGCTATCAAAAATCTGGATGGCATTAACACCTGCAGCAATTTGAAGGTTCAAATAATCGGCAGTAACTTTTGCTATTTTAGCCAATAGTTTGTGTGCAACTTCTGGTTGATTGTGAATTAACAGCTTGGTTGTTTTAAAATCTTTTGATGAACCGCCTTCAACAAGGTAGCTCATAACAGTAAAAGGAGCACCTGCAAAACCAATTAAAGGAATGCTGCCGTTTAAACGTTGTTGTATAACCTTAATCGCATCTGCTACGTATTGCAAACGGTCTAAAACATCAACCTCAAGTGCATCTACATCTTTTAATGTACGTACAGGGTTGGCAAACTTTGGTCCAACGCCCTGGGTAAAGCTTAAATCTCCGCCCATTGCCTCGCCTGTTACTAAAATATCCGAGAATAAAATAGCAGCATCGATACCCAGTAAATTAACTGGTAACATAGTTACATCAGCAGCAATTTCAGGTGTTTTGCACATTTCAAGGAAGGAGTATTTATTTTTGATCTCCCAGTATTCAGGCATAAAACGGCCAGCCTGACGCATCATCCAAACTGGTGGGCGCTCTGTTTGCTTTGAAAATGCTGCATCTAAAAATAACGTGTTCATGTAAATCTATTTTGTTTATAAGTTGTTCGCTTCTATCTCAATCTTGTTAATTATATCTTTTGCTTTTGGGGTACTGGCCAATTCTTTTGCTTTCGCAATATAGGCCCTGCTCCGCTCACCATCTTTCTTTCTAAGCGCAAGATTGGCAAGGTGGATCAATACAAAAGCTTTATCATTTTTTCCACCCAGCGGGAAACGACTTGCGATCTGAAAATGATGTTCTGCAACATCATATTCTTCTTTCTTTAAGGCAATATTAGCACGCATAAACTCGTAATATCCCCTTCGGTTTCTTGCAAGTCTATCCGGATTTGGCACTTCTGCCAATATGCGTTCTGCTTTTTCATATTCGCCATTCTTAAAATACTTGGAGGCAAGAAGCACAGAACTGTGTTTAAAATGACTCCAAAGTACAAAGGCAAAGAAAAGGCCTGCCAATGCGGCAAGCTGATACTGATCATAAAAAAGGCATGCTAAAGCGGCAATAATAAAAATTGCCATCAGTGCATACCTGCCTTTGGTATTGTACATTAATGAATATCAGTAAATTTATAACCTACCCCTCTGATAGAGTGAAAATAAACCGGGTTTTTCTGATCTGGCTCAAAATACTTGCGGAAGGTTAATATAAAGTTATCGATAGTACGTGTTGATGGATAAACATCGTAATTCCAAACTGTTTCTAAAATCTGCTCACGCGATACTGCTTCGTTTTTACGCTCAATCAGTAATTTTAACAGCATGGTTTCTTTTTTTGTTAAAGGAACAATAAGGCCATCATCCTGTTTTAATTCAAAAGAGTTAAAATAAATGGTCTTATCTCCGATTTTATAAGAGTTAAGCTCTTTCAGATCATCAGCTTTCATGCTGCGTTTAACCAAAATACCTACTCTTAAGATCAGCTCTTCCAAATTAAATGGTTTAACCAAATAATCGTCAGCACCTTTTTTCAGACCCATAACGCGGTCTTCGCTTGTATTTTTGGCTGTTAGGAAAAGGATAGGAACTTCAGTGTTTTCTAAACGAATTGTTTCACAAACCTGGAAACCATCCATTTCAGGAAGCATCACATCTAAAATGATCAGGTTAAAACGTTCTTCTTTAAAAACCTTTAAAGCAGTTTTACCGTCTTTTACCGCGTGAACTTTATAACCTTCAAGTTCAAGGTTTAATTTTATTGCATCTAATAAGTGGTCTTCATCCTCAACCAGTAATATTCTTAATTTCTGTGGCATAATCAACTAAATGTTATTTCAAAAATTGCACCCTGTGGTGCGTTATCTTTAACGCTGATGTCAGCGTCATGGCTTTGTAGAACTTCTTTAACAATAAACAGGCCTAAACCTGTTCCTTTTGATTTTCTGACATTTTCGTCACCAACACGATAGAATTTATCAAAAATAAGCATCTTTTCAGCGTCAGGGATACCTGGCCCTTTGTCAGTTACCCTTAAAAAAGGATGCCCATCTTTATTTGTTAATTCCACACCAACCTCTGCACAAGGTCCAGAATATTTAACTGCATTTTCAACCAGATTAGTTACCACAGACGACAGTGCAAACTGATCGCCCACTACCTTAACCCCAGGCTGTATTTTTGGATTTATCAGCTGTTCACAACCGCATGAATGAATCTGCAACCTATCCGTGATTCTTGAAACCATTTCCGAAAGATCAAATTCTTCTTTAGGGAATGAATAAGACCTGTTTTCGATCTTGGTAGCCAACAACATGTTTTCAACCAAATCATCTAAACGCTCTATATCCTTTAATGAATTATTCAGTAAAGAAGTTTGCCTGGCTTTATCCAGATCACGTTTAACGATAGTTTGTATTGATAATTTTATAGCCGCCAAAGGCGATTTTAACTCGTGCGTTACCGAGAGTAAAAAGTTCTGCTGCTGCTCTCTTAGCCTGTCTTCTTTTTTAATAGATTGATGCAAAAAATACGCTCCAATACACAATAAGAACAGAAATACAGATCCCTCACCCATTACCATAGCCATCCTGGACGGTTGCAATTTAACTACAAGCGTGCCCCACGAAATTAATTGCACTAAAGAGTACAATAGCAGGAAATAAAATATAACGATTGATTTCTTCAAGACAGTTAGTAGTTTATACTATAAATATACCCAAAATTTACTTATTCCTGAAAACAACATCAAGACTATCAAATATAGCTCTCTTTGCTTTTTCAAGTTCTATTTTAGTATGCGCAGCAGAAACAAAACCTACCTCATAACCCGATGGGCCCAGGTAAATACCTCTGTTTAACAGCTCCCTGTGCATTACTTTAAATTTCTCCATGCTTGCCGGATCAATATCCTCGGCACATTGAATTTTATCTTTATCTGTAAAAGCCAGCCAGAAAATAGACCCCACATGGAATACCTTTAATTTGTAGTTCCTTGCAGTAGCAAAACGCTGTATACTCTCGGCAAACTCACTGGCTTTATTGTTCAAATCTTTATAAAAACCAGAACGTAATAGCTCCGTTAACTGGGCAATACCTGCAGCCATAGCTACCGGATTTCCAGATAATGTACCTGCCTGATAAACGCCCCCATCAGGAGAAATATGAGACATGATTTCGGCCGATGCACCATACATTCCTACAGGCAAACCACCACCGATAATTTTACCATAGGTAACTATGTCAGGCTTTATGCCATAATGTCCTGCAGCACCTTCAAACCCCAATCTGAATCCGGTGATTACCTCATCAAATATTAAAAGTGCTTTATTCTCTTTACAGATATTCTGTAAAAACTGAATATATTCTGCATCCTGCATCAGCAATCCGTTGTTAGCAGGAATCCCTTCAATAATAACAGCGGCTACTTCATCTTTAAATTGTTCAAATGCTTTTTTCAAAGCTTCAGTATCATTCAAAGGAATCACGATGGTTTCCTGAGCAAATGATTTTGGAACGCCTGCAGAAGAAGTTTCGCCAAAGGTAACCAGACCTGAACCTGCTTTTACCAATAGCGAATCACTGTGCCCATGATAGCATCCTTCAAATTTGATGATCTTATCACGACCTGTATAGCCACGCGCCAATCTGATGGCCGACATTACTGCCTCGGTACCAGAGCTGGTAAAACGTATCTTTTCTACAAGTTTATTGTTTTTAATAATCAGTTCTGCAAGCTCGTTTTCTAATGCAGTAGGTGCGCCAAAGCTCATCCCGTTTTGCATCACCTCAGTAACCTTTTCACGAACTTTAGCATTGTTATGACCAAGAATTAATGGACCCCAGCTTCCGCAAAAATCTATAAATTGATTTCCATCAGCATCCCATACAAAGCATCCATCGCCTTTTTGAATAAACAATGGTGTTCCGTAAACCGATTTAAAAGCCCTAACCGGAGAATTTACTCCTCCCGGAAAATAGTTTTTAGCCTTCTCGTACAGCTCTGCCGATTTCTCTCTGGAAATATCCGGTTTACCTCCTGTATTTACAGGCATATCACCTTCATTTCCCGAAAACATTTTTTTTAAAGATTCTAACATATTACATCCAATTCTTTTCTACTATATCTCTTATATGGTAAGTTGTTATAATGCTTGCTCCTGCGCGTGCAAATGCATGCATGGTCTCCATCACTACTTTTTGTTCATCTATCCAGCCTTTTTCTGCAGCTGCTTTTACCATAGAGTACTCTCCTGATACGTTATAGCATGCTATTGGCAAATCTGTATGCTGTTTTAAATTGTGCATTACATCAAGGTAAGCCAAAGCGGGCTTAACCATTAATACATCTGCGCCCTCACTTTCATCAAGCAATGCTTCTCTTAAAGCCTCATTGCCATTTCTAAAATCCATTTGATAGGCTTTTCTATCTCCTTTACTTGGTGCACAATCAGCAGCCTCTCTAAAAGGGCCATAATATGCTGAAGCAAATTTTGTAGCATGCGACATGATTGCCGTATTTACAAAACCTGCACCATCAAGTACACTTCGCATTGCACCAACCCTGCCATCCATCATATCTGATGGAGCAAGCATATCAGCACCTGCCTGTGCATGGGTAAGTCCCATTTTGGCAATTACTTCAACGGTTGCATCATTTTGTACATAGTCATTTTCTAATATGCCGCAATGTCCATGAGTAGTATATGAACAAACGCAAACGTCGGTAACTATGTATAAATCGTCGCCAAAGTTTTTCTTAAGCAAACGAACTGCCGAAGGTACTAAAGAATGATCATGATATGCTGAATGTGCATCCTCACTTTTTTCATCTCCTACACCAAACAACATGATTTTGTTTACACCTAGTTTAAGTCCCTTTTCAACATCCTTAACCAATGTATCTTCAGAGTAATGGTTGATTCCCGGCATTGCATCTAAAGCATGAACAACATTTTTACCCGGCACAATAAAGTACGGATAAATGAACATATCTTTCGACAACCTTGTTTCGGCTACCATTTCCCTAACTACAGGGTTTTTCCTCAATCTACGTGGACGGTGTAACATATCAACCTCTATTTAACTTTCTCTATTTTATTTCTATTCCAAACACAGCCTCAGCCAATCCGATCTCATCCGGCGAGTATGGTAAGGTATATTTTATACCCATCTCATCAAATTTTTTCGCTGTTGAATTACCAATAGCAACAATCTGTTGTCCGGGATCTAATAAGTTCTCTACAAAATAGGCGTCAACATTAGATGGGCTGGTAAAAATCAGCACATCAGCATAAGTCTGGTCTATATCGTCTTCAAATACAGTCTCGTAAATAGGTAAATCTATTACTTTTGTATCTGCTGTTAACGCTTTTTGAATGGTTAATAAAGAATCTTGTGCTCTTGGAAACAATACCGTTTTTCCGGTAACTTCTTTAGCAAAAAGTTCAGCTACTTCCTCAATATCACCACCTTCTCCTTCGTAATCAGCCAGATAACCGGCTTTTCTTAATGAATCTTCAGAACCCCTGCCGGCAACGCCAAATTTAACGTGCTTAGGCAATACAGGTTTTAGATTAAAGAAATAATCTACCGCATTTCTGCTGCTAAAAAAGATCCAGTCTACATGTCTGAAATGATATTGGTCCAAAACAGTTACAATAGGAAAAGTACGGATCAGCGATCTCGCGTCAATTTCTATATTATGTTTTGCTAAAGCTTTTCTAAAATAGTTATGCTCCCCAACTTCTCTTGATATAAATACTTTTGATGGGAATTTTCTATCCGGAGCAAATCTGCTTACAATCTTTTCAGCTAAACCATCAAGGTTTTCTACCCTATAGAATAAGCGATCAGGGAAGTCCTCATCGGTTTCCGCTTTAGAAGTCCACACCTCATATAAGCCATCTTCTTTTTTGCAGTAACAGCCTAATGGCATGTGACAGCCACCTTCAAAAAGGTTTAACACTTTTCGTTCAATTGCAATTTCCTCTGCAGTTTCCGGATCGTGTATTTTTTGAAGTAGTTCGAATAGTTCAGTGTCGTTTTCTCTGATCTGAATAGCCAAAGCGCCTTGTGCGGGAGCGGGAACCAGTTCTGTAGTATCTACTACTTCTACATGGAACTCAGAAAGATCAATTTTTAAACGGTTCACGCCGGCTTTAGCCAGCAGAATCGCGTCGTAATCTTCATCTCTTAATTTTTGGATCCTGGTAGGCACATTCCCTCTTAAATCTTCAATATTTAAATCAGGGCGTAAGGCTAATATCTGAGCTTTACGTCTGTTAGACGATGTACCCACCATTGCGCCTGTTTTAAGCGATAATTTTTGAGTAATATCTACACAGTCTTTTAAAATTAAAAGAAGCTCTGCCGGATCTTCGCGTTCAGTAACCGCTGCAATTGTTAATCCTGCGGGGTGTACTGTAGGTAAATCTTTATGAGAGTGTACTGCTATATCGATGGTTCCACCTAAAAGTTCTTCTTCAAGCTCTTTAGTAAAGAACCCTTTACCTTCCAGTTTATCTAATCTTAAGTTTAGAATCTTGTCGCCCTGCGTTTTGATGATTTTCAAATCTGCCTCAACGCCAATTCCTGCAAGTTTATCTTTAATGAAGTTGGCTTGCCATAAAGCCAGGTCGCTGCCTCTTGTACCGATAGTAAGTCTTTTCACGTTGATGCTAATTTTTTGGCAAATTTAGCTATTCTTTACCAATATCTCTTTTGCCATTACCATTGGTACGCTGATGTATTTTTTTTCCATATAATCCATCACACGTTCCAGTACCAATCTGGAGTTTTCATCCAGGTTATTGATCTCTTCGGCAAAGATACCATTGATAGCAGTATGCTTAATTTCCTTTATTTTCTGAGGAACGCCACTCATGGCTATCTCAATTTCACGCTGGCGTAATACCAATTCAAAATCTTTGATATTCTCTTCAATGATGTGTTCTGCGTTAACCAGCTCATCATAGCGTTCTTGTATATTTTTGCGGGCAACTTCTTTTAAAGATTCTACCTCTATGAAATGTATCGGGAAGTTTTTCACTACTTCAGGAGCAGTGTCGTTAGGGATGGCAAGATCCACAATTACTTTTTTACCGGTATCACCATTCAATAATTTCTTGTAGATGGCTTCAGTAATAATAGGTTCTGTAGCGCCGGTACAGGTAATAATAACATCAAATCCCTGATCGTAATTTTCTAGTTCCGAAAGTGGATATGCAGTGCCATTTAAATCTTTGGCTAGCGCTTCTGCATGTTCTAAAGTTCTGTTGAATACAGAAAAGTTAGAGTATTTATGTTTTTTAAGATATTGAGCGATGTTTTTGTTGGTTTCTCCTGCTCCGATGATGAGCAATTTTACATTGCCGCACATTTTTAGATCACGAAGTTTACGATAGGCAAGAGAAACAATGGAGACGGGATTTTTGGAGATATTGGTATGTGTATAAACCTCTTTAGCTGTTTTTACCACACGGTTCATGATCATCCGCATATAATCGCCCGTAAATCCGGCAACCCTGCAAGCTTCATAAGCCTTCCGGATCTGGGCAAGAATTTCTTTTTCTCCTACAACCAGACTTTCTAAGGAACAGGATGTACGAAGCAAGTGATTAAACGCCTCTGCTTCTTCATAAACAGAAACATTTTCTATGAACTTATCCATGTATTGATCGGGCAGCCCCATATCTAACACAGTAAGAAAACGACTGATAAAATCTCTGTCGACTTTTTCTGAGGATGTGAATACAAATTCAACACGATTGCACGTTCCTACGTAGAATATTTCTTTAACTCCTAACTCAGATTGAATGTTTCTCAATCTGTCGTCCAGCGTCTGCTCACATATCACCAATTTACCTAAAGATTTGAGGTCAATCTGTTTATGCGTAAAAGCAATGATCTTTAAATATTCCAAAATCTATTATCCTGTTTATTTTTAGCGAAACAAAAGTAATAAGACGCCCTTGTTCCACTGTCATTATGCTGTAATTAAGAGTTATTTAGAAAGATTTTAAATAAATAAATTCATTTAAACATCCCGATATAAAAATTGTTATATTGGCTAAACACCATAAATGCAGACATATATGATACAAAAGGAGCAATTTACAATAAAAGGAGCGGATGAAAAAAACATATTTGGCGACACTACATATGACGATAAAAACACAAACATTGGTACCATAATATTTGTTCACGGCTTTAAAGGCTTCAAAGATTGGGGTACTCATAACCTAATTGCTGAATGGTTTGCTAAAAATGGCTACCGTTATGTGAAGTTTAACCTTAGTCATGGTGGAGTAACAGAGCAAAATTTTAATGATGTAACTGATATGGAAGCCTTTGCTGACAATACATTTAGCAAGGAACTTTTTGATGTTGATCAGGTGGTTAACTATGTTTCGAACACCTATCCATCTTCGCCCATCTACCTGATCGGACATAGTCGGGGCGGAGGGCTATCCATCATAAAAGCGGCTAATGATGAAAGGATTGACAAGCTGATTACATGGTCGTCTATTTCAGATTTCTCGAGCCTTTGGAAAAAAGAACAGGAAGAAGAATGGACTAAAACAGGAAAAATCTATGTAGAAAATGCACGGACTAAAGAAAAAATGCCGTTAAATAGCACGTTGTTACAAGATTTTAACAAGCACCATGAAGAGTTGAACATTTTGAATGCTGCAAGAAAGATAGATATCCCATGGTTAATTTTGCATGGCGACGATGATGTAAATGTGAAGTTTAGTGTTGCGCAAGAGCTGGCACAAAAACAACTCAAAGCAAGAATACAAAAAGTTGAGGGGGCTAATCATGTTTATGGAGCATCACATCCGTATACATCGGAAAGCTTACCTGAGCATTTACAACAGGTAGCAGAACAAACACTTCAGTTTATTAAACTTCATGATTAATTGGTATATTAAGGTTCAAATTTTAAAATTATGCTAGATTCTTTGAAAACTTATTTTGGCTTGAACCCTGTTTTAGTGGGTGCATTTTTTGTTTTAGGCGCTATTGAAATTGCTAAACTGGGCTATAATCTTGGTGTTTGGCTTAAAGCTTATTAGTAATAACTACAAAAAAAAGAGGGTGTCTTAGAAAAGACACCCTCTTTTTTTTGTAGTTATTATTTAACAGTAAACGGCACTAAAACATTACCCCATAAAAGGCTAACTTTTCCAGATTTATCAATCTTAAAAGTCATTTTTTCAGTTGCAGAAGCAGCTTTACCAGGTTTTACTGCTACACGAAGTGCATCATCTGCCTCGGTGTAATCAGTACCCCATTGTTTCCAGGTTTTGTTAAAGATAATAGTCCATTCTTTTTCTCCGGGAATGGTATACAACCCATATTTACCGGCAGCAAGGGCTTTACCTTCTACCTTTACATCTTTGCTTGTTTCAAATACAGTTGCTTCATTTGCGCCGGTACGCCATACTTTTCCATAAGGTGCAATATCAGCTCCTATTTTACGGCCTTTAACTGAAGGCTGACTGTAATCAATGGTTACTGCAGCTCCAGATGCAAGAGTTTCTTTTGCTGTAGCTGGTGGGCTAACTCTTTTGGACTTGTCATCCTGGGCAGAGCTGGTCAGCGTGGTAAACAAACCAGCAATTAATGTTAATACAAATAACTTTTTCATAAAATTGAGTTTTTACCTCCAAGATAAGAAAAATATGTTTAATAAATGCCCAGACTTCACCTGAATCAAAATGAAGCCCGAGCGGATTTAATTAAAGGATATAATAAAAAAGCCATTCATCCTTTTCAGCATTTGATTGCACCAAACCAAATACCCTTACTTTCGCTTATTGTGAAGAAGCAAAGTTCTTTGAAATAAAGTTGAAAGAGAGCATAGCCACCCCTTCTCCATCAACATCCTTATCTCTAATTACACCAAGTTGAAGTGTATTTTCATCAAGAGATAAAATCTTATAGGTTGTCCAGTTACTTATTCCTGTAATTCCATTTTTTGCAGGTTTATATCCTCTAAGGATTGAACCTGAATTGATGGTTAACATTTTCGTATTAACATTTAAAAAATAAGTTCCATTTTGTATAATTCCATTTTCCATAGGTTTAACGGCTTTAAAAGAAGCAGTTCCTTTTAGTCCAAACGTCATTACCCCATAATCACCTTTGGCCATCATATTCGGATAAATGTCGGCAAGTCCCGGCCCCCAATTCCAGCAATCAGCACCATAGCATCCTGTGGTATTGGCACCCCATGGACCCCCGTCTTTAAGCCAACCAATATTTACTCCATAAAATGCAAAAGGCCCTGCAAAATAAACACCTTCCGTATCCAATACCCATTCTTTCTCACTACCAACACCGCCAGTAAGCGCTATCCAAAGTGGGTCGTTCACGTAGTTCAAATTATCCTGTGTAACTTTTACGATTACAGAATCCATCTTCACTTCTAATCCTCCGCTGAGTACAGAAAACTTAATCACATAATCTCCTTTAAAGGCAAACTTAACTGTGTCTGTCATCCTTCTGGAGGTTCCTGTTCCATAATCCCACATAGATATAGTTCCGGGTGTAGCGTTTTTAAGAATTACTGTATTTCCACCGGCATCGGCCTGTAAATCCTGGGTTACAGTGTATTGAATTTCTGATTTATCGAGCGTCCTATCAATACTGTGCTTATCTTTTTTGCACGCACTGAACAGCAAAGGCATCATCAGCATTGCAAATATTTTTATATATAATTTCATTTCTTTAATGATTAAAATAGATGATCTGTTACCAGCCTGCATTTTGTTTTAAAGTTCCATTAGAAAGACCGATTTGGGTATACGGTATTTGTTGCAAACCTTTTGTAGCAATGATATTTGCAGCAGATATTTTTTTCTCTGCACTTACACCACCATTTAATACCGTTGAAGTTTCGGCAATTTCCTGAGCTGCTTTATCTATTCCCTGGCGCAGTAAATCATAATAGCGTATTCCTTCAAAAGCAAATTCCAGTCTGCGCTCTCTAATGATGTTAGCCTGGCTTATCGCCAACGGAGTAAATGCACCCTTATATGCACGCTGCCTAACAGCATCAAAATAGGTTTGCGCATTTCCACTTCCCAGCTCTGCGGCCATCAATAATACATCAGCATAACGGATAGATACATAATCCTGGAACTGACCAATCTGAAAGTTTGTATTACCATGAGCTTCCGGCAGAGGCTTGCCATCTAACCCGATCATTGGGCTATATTTTTTCACATAGTAACCAGTATATTCTCTTTGGCCTTTTTGATTTGTGAAGGGCAGGTTTTCATCTACAATTGAAATGATAGAGCCAGCTCTTCTCGTATCGGTAGGCAAGTATGCATTCCATAGTTTAGGGTTTACGGTTTCAGCACCCCATCCGTTTCCATACGGGTAAAGTGCCTGCTCACGAATACCTGTCATTATCATCCAATGGTTGCCATCGGTATTGCCATCATAATCACTTGTATAAGTATATTTTATTGCAAAAATGTTTTCCTTATTATCCTCACCTGCATATGATGTTAGTGATGCAGCAGGCCATAGGTTTGCAAAATTTTCAATTAGACCATATCCGCCTTTTGTAATTACATCTTCAAGATATGCAAGTGCTTCTGGTTTAGATATAAGACCAACTAAATCTGCCTTTGCATAATAACCAGTGTAGAACAAGAATACACGACCTATCAGCGCTTCGGCAGCATACCTGGTAACTCTGCCATGATTGGCAACAGCCTGAGCCGGGTAAGCAACTTCTGGTAAATTTGCTGCAGCGAATTTTAGATCGTCAGCAATTACCTTGTAAACTTCATCTGGATTGCTCTGTGGTAAATTCTCGGTAGATGGAGCAGTTAACAACGGAATATTACCCCAAAGTCTAACCATATCAAATAGCAGGTAGGCACGCAGAAAGCGGGCCTCAGATTCGTATGTTTTTCTCAACTCAGTATCTTTACCCCATTCAATCTGATCCAATTTACCCAGAAGGGTATTGCAACGAAACAGCGCTCTATAATACAAAACCCAATTCCGATTATATAAATTTTGGTCTGATGGCGAACGCGACTTATCAAATTCATCAATCATCTGATAACCAAAACCATCAGAATTACCGGTTGCACCAAAAGTATTGTCAGACATTACTTCGGCTGCAACCGGTAAGGCGATCCCCTCAGACCACACAACCTGTAGTCCATCATAACAGCCAACAAGTGCAGTAAATGCGTCCTTTGGTGTTTTGTAAAAATTTTGATCTGTTACTGCTGTCACTTGCTCAGTATCCAGAAAACCTTTTTTGCATGCGCCTAAAGATAAAAGGCTTAGTGCAACAGCATATATTTTTATAGCTTTCATATTTTTATGATCTTGTAGTTAAAACTTAAGATTGGCTCCTATCATGAATGTTCTTGGTCTTGGATAATAACCTAAGTCAATACCCGACGCGAATCCTTGAGTACCATAACCTATCTCAGGGTCCATTCCATCGTATTTTGTAAAGGTGTAAACGTTTAATGCAGCAGCATATAACCTTACCTGTTTCAGGTAACTCTTTTTAAATACCTTCCCAAGATCATAACCAACAGTGATGTTACTAATCCTTAAGAAATCACCTTTTTGAATATACAGATCAGAGAAATTACTCCAATTCCGGTTGTCTTCAGTTAAGCGGGGAATGGTGTTCGATGAACCCTCTCCGTGCCATCTATCGAGTATTCGGGTCGTATAATTACCAAACTGACTAGACGGATTTCTGTAAGATTGAACAATATCATTCCCGGCTACTCCAGAAGCTACAATAGAAAAATCGAAGCCTTTATAGTCACCCGAAAGTGTAATACCAAACGTATAATTAGGGTTCGGATTACCGATCATTCCTCTATCCAGATTATCTATCATACCGTCACCGTTAATGTCTACATACTTAACGTCTCCAGGAGCAGCGGTTGGTTGTATAACCTTACCATTGGCAGATCTGTAATTCTGAACCTCGGCTTCGTTCTGAAAAATACCTGCTGTTTTTAGGCCCCAGAAATAACCAATTGGGAAGCCGGTTTGAGCACGATAGAACTCAAGTGCATTGTTGAACAGTTCATTCTCGCCACCATGAATAATTTCATCGGAAGTAGGAATATTTTCAACTTTATTCTTATTGTAAGCACCATTAACCCCAACAGAATAATTAAACTCACCCACCTTGTTTCTATAAGTAAGTGCCAGTTCTATACCTGTATTTTTGACATTACCACCATTAATAAAAGGAGGATTGGCGCCAGCTGTAGCAAGAATTGGCACAGCTATTAACCAATCTTTAGTAGTTTTATTATACCAGTCGAAGTTCAACGCAAATTTGCCCTGCAAAAAATTAGCATCAAATCCAATATTAGTCTGTTCTGAGGTTTCCCATTTCACTGCAGGATTACTAATTCTTTCCTGGTAGCCACCAGGAGTAAGCACACCCTCATCAGGACCAAAAATATAATTTGTATTATTTAGCTTAATTGGTGCCAGATATTGAAACGCATCTATATTTTGACTTCCAACCTGCCCCCAGCTAGCACGCACCTTCAGAAAGTCTAACCAGTCCTTTTGTCCCTGCATAAAATTCTCGTTTGTTACTACCCATCCTGCAGAAACAGAAGGGAAATACCCCCAGCGGTTTGCCGGGCCAAAACGTGAAGAACCATCAGCTCTGAAAGTGGCATTTAACAAGTATTTTTCTTTGTAATTATAATTTAACCTACCAAAATAAGATAACCTGCGATCTGGATCGTTTGGTCTACCTCCAATAGTGATACCCGCTATGTTTTTACCCGTTGCGTTACTAAGCCAGGCATAATCAAAACTATCAGCAATCAAATTTGTATTGGTTCCAAAAATACTGGAACCATCTGCACGATATGCAGAGCTACCCACCATAGCTTCAAAAGTATGGTCATTATTTAAGGTAAATTTATAACTCAACAAATTATCCCAGATCAGAGATTTACCTTTATTCATCGACTGGCTTGCTTTGTTAACAAGGTTATAAGTATAAACAGAAAGACTATATATAGGGGTATAAGAACGACTTTCACCTGCGCTGTAATCCATACCTAAACTGGTCCTGAATTTCAGATTTTTAATCGGTTCAATTACCATATAAATATCACCCAGTATACGCTGAGTATTATTTTTGTTCTGGCTGTTATATACCATCGATGCATAAGGATTTGCCTCAGCATTATTCCATGTAGACTTGCTGTTGTCGAAGAAGTTTCCATCCTCATCATACATCTTCAAAAATGGGCTGGCACTAAATGCTCCACGTAGTGTGTTATTATACTGATTACCAACACTTATACCATTATTTTTAATATCTGAGTAGGTAAGGTGCTGACCAATTTTGATGATATCTTTATAAAAGTTATGTTCAGAATTGATCTTAAAGCTGTAGCGCTGGTAATTAGACAAGCCTTTACCCCCTACAATACCTTCCTGCCCGGTATAAGATAAACCCAATGAATAAACTGAGGCTTCAGATGCACCGGATGCTCCAAGTGCATAATTTTGTGTAAGTGCATTGTCTACAAACATCTCGTCCATCCAGTTTGTACCTTTGCCAAACGCTTTTATTTCATCATTAGTAAACAATGGTTGCTTTCCTCCATTCACAGCAGCTTCGCTCATCATAGCTGCGTATTGCGAAGCATCAAGCAGCTCTAATTTTTTAGCAACATTTTGTACACCTGCGTAAGCATCAAAAGTAATTTGTCCAGTCTGCCCGCGTTTACCTTGTCGTGTAGTAACCAACACAACACCATTAGCCGCCTGGGAGCCATAAATAGCCGCAGACGCAGCATCTTTTAAAACATCGATCGATTCGATATCCGATGAGTTTAAATAAGTGATATCACCTGTAAGCACTCCATCTACAACATATAGCGGCGATGCATTACCAATGGTACCTAAGCCCCTTATGGTTACTTTAATGTTTTCGCCAGGCTGACCAGAAGTAGATGTAATTTGTACACCGGGAGTTTGCCCCTGTAAGCCTTGCAAGGCGTTAGTGGTACTTTGCTTTTGCAGCGTTTCTCCTTTAATCTGAACCGTGGCACCCGTTACCAGCTTCTTTTGCTGAACGCCATACCCCACTACCACTACTTCGTTGAGGCCCTGGTTATCTTCAGCCAAACTAATGTTGATGGTGTTACCTTGCCCAACTGTTACTTCTTTGGCTACAAAACCAATAGAACTAACCTGTAGTATATCTCCGGTTTGAGCATTAATGGTGTATGCACCATCGTTATCGGTTCCTGTTCCGCCGGTTTTTCCTTTTACTTTTACTACTGCACCCGGTATAGCGAGCCCATCCGCTGCAGTTACTTTTCCACTGATCTGACGCTGCTGTGCAAATAGAGATTCGCTAAAAACAAGCAGTGAAAGAAACATCAGCAGAAAAATATGTTCTCTTTTAATCATAGAATTCTTTTTCATGCCGTTCATAAAGATTTGGTAAATAATTGATTCATTTTATATTGGTTTAATTTTGATTAAAGCTTTATTGTAGTAGCCTTACCATTGTAAGTAATACTATGATTCGCCTTTTGGTTAAAGTCTAATGCCCTGGCTGATTTGGGAGTAATCACCACGATCTTAAAGGTTCTGTTTTCCAGCATTCCCTTAAAACTTCCTTTGCGATCAGCAACTGCAAGCGTTTTGGTTTTTTCGTCGTAATTGAAATCTATTGTAGCAAAAGCACCTTTCTCATAATTGTAATTGGTACCCTCATCTTCATAAAGAGAGAATGAAGCATTTTTACCGGTGTACACAAACAGCGTTATCGGGTCAGCAGGTTTTTCTGAAGTATATTGTAATTCCGGGCCTGTAGGAACAATAGATCCTTCCTTCACGTACACAGGCATCTTTTCATATGGCGCATCAGCTTTAATGGTTTGTCCGCCGTTAAAATACTTGCCCGTATATAAATCATACCACCCTTGTCCTGACGGCAGGTACACTTCTCTGTTCCTGTCTTTGTACTTATAAACAGGATTAATTAATAGCGAAGGGCCAAAAAGGAAGGCATCTGACAAATTAGAGGCTTTAAGGTCCTGAGGAAAGTCCATCATCAAACCACGCATCATGGTATAATCGTGCTGATAGGTATTTCCGGCAATTGAGTAGATATAAGGCATCAGTCTATATCGCAACTTATTGTAGTACAACATGCTTTTATAAGCAGGATGACCCTCTGGCGCAATGTTATAGATCTCTCTGAAAGGAAACTGTCCGTGTACCCTAAACAAAGGAACAAAAGCCCCAAACTGATACCACCTGGCATTCAGTTCTCTCCACTCTTCCAGGTCTTCTTTATTAGGTTTCTCATAGCGTTTTTCAACAGAAAAACCACCAATATCCATAGTCCAGTAAGGCATTCCCGAAAGCGAAAAGTTTACCCCTGCACCAATCTGGGTTTTCATGTCTTCCCATCTCGAAGCGATATCTCCACTCCATGCCGCAGCAGCATATCTTTGCAAGCCTGCATATGCCGACCGTGTTAAAATAAACACCCTGTTCTCGTTGTTTACTTTACGTTGTCCTTCGTAAACACCTTTGGCATTAACCAGTGGAAATGCATTGAAGTAAGTTGTAGACGATCCTTCATAAGTTGGATTCATCAGGTCTTTTCTAATCTCTACCGGTAAATTCGAATGCATATCAGGTTCTGTAGCATCCATCCACCAGGCATCTATACCTTTACTATACAACCTTTTGTTCATCAGTTCCCAAAATGCGGTTCTCGCTTTAGGGTTAAAAGCATCGTAAAATGTATTCGAATATCCCTTCCCTATCCAGTCTACACGGCCATCTGCAATGTTTCTTTTATAAAGGAAATTTTCTTTGTTTAGCTTATCATAGATGTCGAAGCCCTTATTAAACTTAGGCCATACAGAGATCATCAGGTTCACATTTTGTTTATGAAGAGATTTGATCATCCCATCAGGATCAGCAAAACGGGCAGGGTCAAACTGCTGACTACCCCATTCCGGCTGCTTCCAATACGACCAATCGAGCACAATATTATCAAGTGGGATTTTTCTATCGCGGAATTCTTTTACGGTTGATAAAATCTCATCCTGTGTTTTATAGCGTTCTCTGCTTTGCCAAAAACCCATAGCCCATTTTGGCATTAACACCGCTTTTCCGGTTACTGTGCGGTACCCGCTAATTACCTGATCCGCATTTGCACCCCCAATAAAATAATAGTTAATTGAGGCACCAGATTCAGAACTAAGCGCAAAGGTATTTTTTAATGATTCTGGCAAAGGAGGCAAACATGTTAAGCCCAGGTAAGACTCTCCTCCATCTGGGATCCATTCTATTTTGATGTTGGTTTTCTTATCTTTTTTTAATTCGAGGTCCAATATTGCTGATCCTGAATTCCAGGCCTGACGCCAAAAATCAGCAACAAGCTTATCATCAAACCAAACCTTAATATAGCCTGCATATTTTAACTGAAGCTGATACAATCCTTCCAGTTCGCTTCCCACAGCTCCCTCATAATGCACCACCGCATCTTGCATTTTTACGCTCGAAGGGAATTTATGCTGATCCGTTAACCAGTTTATAGATAGTTCAGATATAGGCTGTTTAAGCAATACCTTGCTAGGTTCAGTTTTTGAAGTGTAGGTAGCAGTAAGCCACCCCTCATCTCCTTCTTTAGAAAATAATTTCAATGCAGTTAAAGGCTGGTAATCTCTTATGTCGCCAGCGCGGGTAATTGAGTAATTGTCCCAAAGCAGCCCATAACCTTTATTAGAAACAAAAAAGGGAACACCTATTTCTGTATTGTACTGCACAAGATCTACCCTGCGTCCGTTATAATTTACCAGTCCCTGCTGGTGCTGTCCCAAACCATAATATGCTTCATTTTCCTGTGCATCGAACAACTGAGAAATCTGATAAGACGGTTCACCATTAAATACTTTAGGAATAAGCGCAAGCCCTTCGGTTTTTGTTTGGGCCAGTAATACTTTACCATTGGCATCACGATAGGTAATTAAACCGGTTTTTGTGGATACTTCAACTTTTAATGATGAAGTACTTAAGGTTACCTGATCGGGTGAACTTGTTGTTGTAAATTTAACAGCGGCATCCGAAAGCTTAACAGCCATTAAACTTTTATCTTCAGGAAACTTGTCTGTTGCAATTGCAGTTACATGAATGATCTGATCGGATACTGGTTGAAGTTTTATTTTTTTGATTCCTGAGGCAGAATGTTGAATAGGAATTTCAATCCCTGAGGTTGTTTGCACATCATCTTTTACTTGCCCGTTTACATTTATATATAGTAACATACTACCTATAAACATCACGGCGCTCACCCTAATTTTTCGCATAGAAATAAATACTGTTTATACCTGGTTTATTTATTTCTAAAGGTATATTTCAGTAAAAAACAGAAGGGCATTCAAATGATAACAATTAGGTATTCATATGTTAACAAATTGGCCAAAAGGAGTATTAAACAGGCTCTTGATCGGGTTTTGTGAGCGCATACGCTGATGGCAGCATATTGAATTCCTGCTTAAAATATTTACTGAAATGTTTAGGGTTACTAAAGCCAACTTCATAGGCTACCTCAGCAATGGTCATTTGCGATTTCAGCAGCAGGGGTTTAGATTTTAACAACCTGTAAGAGCGGATATATTCTACAGGCGATTTACCTGTTAACGGAAGTACTTTTTTGTATAAACCTACCCTGCTCATATTCATATCTGCACTTAACTGGTCAACAGTATAAGCAGAGTCCGACAAATGTTTTTCTATATGAAAAGACAACTGCCTGATGAACTTATCGTCAACAGACTCAATTTCTGTTTCCAGCGGTTTAAACTCTACCTGCTTTTGATATGTCTTTTTTGAAAGTGCTTGCTGCTGCAATAAGTTTCTTATTTTCGATAAAAGAATCTCAAAGTTGAAAGGCTTGGTCATGTAATCACTTGCACCCGTTTCCAGACCTATCAATTGTTCATCTTCGGTAGTTAGGGCGGTAAGTAATATCACAGGTAAATGGGCCGTACGCTTATCGGCTTTAATTTTCCGGCAAAGATCAATGCCGTTCATTTCTGGCATACTCACATCGCTAACAATCAAATCCGGATGTGCAGAAAGTATTTTTTGCCACCCTTCTTTACCATTGGCTGCCTCGGCTATCTGGTAGTATTCTTTTAAATTGTCCTTTAAATAAAACCTAAAATCTTCATTATCTTCTACCAGCATGAGCACCGGCTTTTTACTTTTCCATACAAACTTAGGATCACTTACCTCATTTTCTTCTACCCCGGCAGTAATGACCAGATCAAGCTTAGGCTCTGGAACAGAAGTTTCTATATCTGTTTTAGGAAAAATAAGGTAAACTGTAAACTCAGTGCCTTCATTCACAATGCTGTCAACCGTAATGTGCCCACCATGCAGCCGCACAAATTCCCGGGTAATCGACAAGCCGATACCACTACCCTGGTTAACAATGGAATCGGGAACATCATTTTGAAAAAATCTTTCGAATATCCTTACCTTGTTATCCTCAGGAATACCTATACCGGTATCAGACACCTTAAGAATCAGTTGAGTTTCTTTCTGTTCATTAATGGTAGTAAGCAAACTTACCTTCACCTTGCCACCCTGCGGCGTAAACTTAAAAGCATTAGAAAGCAGATTAAATAATATCCTTTCAATTTTATCATGATCAAAAAAGGTAATCAGACTCTTTCTATCGGTCTGAAAACTAAAACTGATGTTCTTTCTATCGGCTATATCACTAAAAGAAAACGATAGCTCCTGAATAAAAGAAATAACATCCCCGGTTTTAGGATGCAGTTTTAATTCGTGCACCTCCATTCTCCTAAAATCAAGCAATTGATTTACCAGATTCAGCAATCGGCGTCCATTCCGCTGAATCATCTGAAGTTGCGGTCTCTCTGAATCCTGCGCCTGTCTGATCAGCTTCTCAAGCGGTGTAATGATCAGCGATAGGGGCGTTCTGAATTCATGACTTACATTGGTAAGAAATTTTATCTTCAGCAGGTCCAGTTCATGCATCCGTTTGGCTTGCTGTCGCTCCTGTTCTATTAAAAACTCTTTCTTTATCCGTTGAATGCCACGATGCCTGATGAAAAACAGTGTGCCGCCAATAAGCAATACGTAGATGATATAAGCCAGCGTTGTTCTCCAGAATGGAGGCATAATGGTAATATTAAGACTGGTCTCATTGTTCACCCAATTTCCCGAAGCGTCTGTAGAAACCACTTTAAAAGTATAATCGCCCGGATCAATATTGGTATAGGTTGCCAATCGGTTATCCCCCTGAAGTTCCTGCCAATGCTGATCAAATCCTTCCAGCTTATACCGGTATTTTATTTTTTGAGGATTAAAAAAGTTCAATGCTGCAAACTCGAGCGCAAACCCATTCTGGCTATGGTTCAGCTTTAAATCTTTTGTAAAAATGATAGACTTCTTTAATAAAACCCTTCCATTTACCTGGTCATCAATGCCAATACTCCTGTTAGAAATCTGCAGATCGGTAAAAACGATAACAGGTTTGGTATTATCATTCCTTATGTTGGCCGGCTTAAAAAGATTAAATCCATTTGCCCCTCCAAATAAAAGCTCTCCCGATCTGGTCTTGTACCCGGCATTGGCATTAAACGCATTGCCCTGCAAACCATCATGTTCATCGTACTTACGAAAGGTGTAAGAGAATTTGTCCTTATTTATCTTCTTAACCATGATCTCGAACAAACCATTGGCAGTGCTTATCCAAAGATTTTTGTCATTATCCTCAACCACTTTTAACGTGGTCATTTCAGTGAGTCCATCTTTACTGTAGAAATTCCGGAACTGCCCTGATTCAGGATTTAACCTGCTTAAACCATCACGCGTAGATATCCATATAAAACCATAGCTATCCTCCATCATGCCATAAACAACATTATTGATCAATGATTTTTTGTCGCCGGGTTTATTCTTGTAATGAACAAATCTGCCATCCGGTTTCATTTCATCAACCCCTTCTGAAGTACCTATCCATATATTGCCTTTTCTATCCTCTATTAAACAGGAGAGCGAATTTGAAATGATGCCATTCTTATCCCCTACTTTTTTGTGAAGAAAAACACCCTTGCTTCTATCGAATTTATCCAGCCCACCACCTAAGGTTGCAACCCACAGATTTCCCCTCCTATCTTCAAGAATGTCCCATACGCGATCATCGGTCAAGCTATTTGTATCCTGGCTATTGTGTTTATAATTGATGAACTTTGCGCCATCAAAGCAGCTTAATCCGCCAAAATAAGTGCCTACCCATAATTTTTTTTGACGATCTATAAACAGACTTACAATAATATCATTGCTCAAACTATTTTGGTTTCCAGGCTCATGAACATACCTTTTAAACTGCCCTGTTTTTCTGTTAAAATAAAATAGTCCACCTCCGTTTGTGCCAATCCAGATGTTACCCAGTTCATCTTCTACAAAACGGTTTACATCATCGTAAGTAAGGCCACTCGGATTTGCATTCTGATGCTTATACAGTGGAAATTTGAGAATCTTTTCATGATAAAAGCTAACACCCTTTTTAAAAGTCCCCACCCATATTATACCCGAATGATCTTTATACAAGGTTAAAATAGCATTCTGACCAATACTTTTAACATCGTCCTCTTTATTAACAAGGTACCTGACACTAAAATTTCTTTTATCCAGCAGGTTAGCGCCTCCATGATCTGTACCTATCCAAATTAATCTTTTATCGTCCTGAATAATACTACTGATCAGGTTGTTATTAAGACCATTTGGTGCCTTGTCTATAAATCTGGTTTTCCCGGTTTTGGTTTCATAAAAATCTACTCCTCTCTGGCTGTTCAGGGTATAGATCCAGAGATCGGATGCATTATCGACAAACAATTTAAAGTTTTGAAAAGCCAAAGGATCAGTATGTTTGAATACCGATATACGCTTTTGCACTTTACCGGTAGAACTATTGAGCTGCTCAATAGTCTTATCCGTATGAATAATCCAAATGTCTCCATTAGGCCCTTTCTGTAATGCCGAAACAGAAGAACCAGCTAGTGATGCGGCATTCCCGGTGTTCAGTTTTAAATGAATACTCTTTTTGCTAATCGTATCATATTTAAAGACGCCTTCGTCGCCCGCATTAAACCAATAACCGCCTTTATTATCTTTTACTACCTCTATGATCTTTTTAGCAATAATGTTTAACTCCTTCAGGTAAGGTTTCACATCCCTTATAAAACTTTGGGTTTCCGCATCATAGATATTAGCGCCATTCTTGGTTTCCAGATAAAGCTTGTTATCGGGTAGTTCAAAAATATTGGTAATAAAATCGTCACTTATTGATTTACTATCTCTTGGATCGTGCTTAAAAACTTTAATCTGCTGACCATCAAAACGATTTAAACCGGAAAGGGTCCCAATCCATATAAAACCTTTGCTGTCTTTAAGGATTGTATTAACCTGATTATGAGAAAGTCCGTCAGACAGATTTATATTCGAAAACTGAATCTGGCCTTGCTGAGCGAGGCCCACAAATGAAATCAGGAAGAAGATTAATACAATTATGGTTTTCCTTGCAAACATTAAAGATTCATTTTATAAAATTCGTGCATGGTATTCTTTAAATCAGAATAAAGCGCTTTAAAGATCCTAAAATTCCTCAAATAAATCTCTCCATTTTTGGGGTTTGGTTTAACCATTTTTGGCGTTTTATTTGACAAATCGGAATAATCATGAATCAGCCCAAGGGCTTTCATTGCCAATAGTGCAGCACCAACTGCCGAAGCATCTTCTGTTTGTGTAATCACTAAATCTTTTCCGGTAATATCTGCCATGATCTGCATCCAGACATCCGACTTCACAATGCCTCCGCTAATATTGATCTGTTTGATGGGTTCAGCATTTTCCTGCAAGGCATCAAGCACATCATACATCGCATAGCAGATTCCCTCCAGTACAGCTCTCGAAAAATGAGCTTTTCCATGTTCCAGCTTTATGCCAAAGAATACACCGCAGCTTTCGCTATCCCATATTGGTGCCCGATCTCCGGTGAGGTAAGGTAAAAACAGCAACCCATTACTTGCAGTCTTTATGTTGGCAATTTCTCCAAAAAGCTGTTCATAATCGGTTTCTCCCAAGTCATGCTTGATGTTGTTTTTCATCCACCATTGCAAGGCAATACCACCATTATTTATGGGACCGCCACAAATAAAAGTATCCTTATCCAGGATATAACTAAATGTCATCGCCTTTTCATTCGGCAAAGGCTTATCGCTGGCTATTCTAACCGCACCACTTGTGCCTATGGTCATCACAGCAATGCCCGGTTTAATTCCTCCACTCCCCAGATTGGCCATACAGCCATCGCTTGCGCCTATTACAACAGCAATGCCAGAGTCAAGAAATTTAGTGTAATCCGTTTGTACAGGTTCAGAAAGCATTTTACTATCTATCCCCGTGATATTAAGGGAGTCTGTATGCCAGTCCAGCTCATCTATGTTAAATAAACCTGTACTCGAAGCAATGGAGTAATCTATCTTAAATTCTTTGAAAAGCTTGTACCAGATGTACTCTTTTATAGAAATGAACTTATGTGTTTGGCTAAACAAACCTGGATCATTCTCCCTTAACCAAAGGATTTTGCATAAAGGCGACATGGCGTGTAGTGGTGTGCCTGTTGCTTTATAAATGGACAAGCCAATTTCAGAGCTTCTTAATCCCTTAGCGATTTCAGAACTTCTGTTATCGGCCCAGGTTATCATTGGCGCCAGTGCGTTACCATTTTCATCAACCGGTATCAGGCTGTGCATGGCACTACTAAGAGATATCGCCTTTGGCATATTGCCAATTTCAGCAATCAATCCATCCATGCTTTTCTTAAAAGCATTCCAGATTTCTTCCGGATTCTGTTCATGATAACCGGGATGTGGTGAGGTAAAAGAATAATGCTGCTGAAACGCACCAAATGATTTGCATCGGGTATCTACAGCAACCGCTTTTACACTCCCCGTACCGATATCTATTCCTAAAACATAATCCATAATTGCAATTTAACATCGCAAGATAGAAAATGAATCATAACTATTTCTTTCTGGCAAGATCCAAAGCTGCAGTAATTGTGTAATATTTTGCAATCATATTGGGTACTTCCCATGCTGGTATATCCTTATTTTTCAGGTAACTCAAAAACTTTTCGGTTACCCTGGCAAAATGTGCCTCATGCCCTTCTTTGTATTTATCAGGAATGTTAACCCACCATCCGGTTTTCGTTTTTGTAAGCGAAATACCAGGAAACTTACCCTGTAAATTTTTAAGCTGCTCGTTTAACGCCGCTTCAAAAGCGGCATCTTTTGGGTTTACAGGATCAATATATAGTTCAGGTTTAAATTTCTGCTCTGCTCCCTGTTTTATAATCAGATTAGCCTTTGTGCCACGCATAATGGAGTAGTGGGTATCGCCAGTACCTTCAGGTGCCTTATAATTCCATTTTACAGAAACTTTAGCATGCACCCCACGAAGTTTATAATTGATCTCTCCGTTTGAAAACACTTTAAGTACACTGTCGTTAACCACATCCTTTTTAAGATAATCCGGAAATGCTGTCGATTTGGTTATGGTATTAAACTGGCTTAAAGTTAAATCTGTACTTGATCTTTTGGCCGACACCAATTGAACATCAGTTTTGTAATCGAGCGTCTGGTCCGGAAAACATTCCCACTGTACCAGGTCAACCAAATGCGTAGTTACATCAACAATCCCCTCTCCTTCCTGGGCTACATCCATAAACCATGCGGGCCTTACCAAAACACTTCCCGAAACATACTTATAAAAATAATGAACACTTTCTTTGGTAACAGCAGGGTTATCAGGTGTGCCTTTTTCAAGCATACCGAAAACTTCGGGTATCATAGAGAACTCTCTTTGCAGCATGGTCGTGATCTCGTAACGCTCCGTCATAATATCATACAACAACAGCTGCTTATCTGCGGCCGTTTTAAATGCACCTTTCAAAACTTCAAAACTAGCCCCATCAATGGCCATTGGCTTATCAGCAAGTACATTCAAGCCGGCTTCAACCGATCTTTTTATGTAGTTTGTTTTCTTCTGGTTGTTACCAGCTAAAACAACAACATTGCCTTTCTTTTCGGCAATCATTTTATCCAGGTAATCATCGCCCAGATAAACTTTTTCATCCCATGTGGTTGGATCATCCGGACGCTTATTATACGCTTCAATTTTTGATAAGTGCAACTCCACATCGGTTCCTTTAGGTGCGTACACATGCACAGTAGAATCTACCCCGCGATACATCGATTTTTGCACTAGCGCAGCATGAAAATGTCCAGGATCAAGGGTGATCAGCTTTACAGCATTATCTTCCTGTTTCTTAGGCTGACTGCATCCTGCCAGTACAATTAATGGGATCATTATTAGTTTACTTTTCATAGTTTAACTCTTTTTACCGAGAATATAGTTGGTACCATAAGGATAACGTTGTGGCCTCGATAATAACTTATTGGCCTCTGCATTATCTTTAAAAACTTCTTTCTTCGGATCCCAATATAGCTTTTTTGGAGATCTCATTGCAGCATGAGCGACTAAACATGCACTACAAGAACGATGCGCAACTTCTGCAGGGCTAATTGTTGGCTTTCCGCTTTCAATACAATCCAGCCAATTGCCGTGTTGCTCCGGACTCTCGTATAAGTGAATTTCATTGGCCTCTATTTTAGAAGTGAGGATAGACGGATCGCTTGCATAAAATGCCTTATTCTCTTTACCCCCCGATCCAGGGTCTGTTCTGGTAACGCCTACGTTTCCTCTCGAAACAAAGATCCAACCGTTACTGCCTTCAAACCTTACCCCATTAGGATTTTTACTATTCATCACCATGTTTACTCCGTTTGCATACTTAGCATGAACTTCATAATCGCCATGAACATTCCATAAACCATTTTTAGGAAATTCGGCACGAGCCTCAATTTCAATTGGGCCTGTATGCTCGGTATTCATTCCCCAATGGGCAATATCAATATGATGTACGCCCCATCCGGTAATCATCCCGGCGCCAAACTGTTCTAATCTTAACCATCCGCCCCGCGATTCCGGATCTGTTTGCGAATGCACACGATCCTGAGTATAATAAATGTAAGGTGTTGAACCAAGCCACATATCATAATTAAAATTTGCAGGAATTGGCATCTCTGTAGCCACGCCACCTGCAGGATCTGAAGGCAAACCAACCTGTACACTTTGAAGTTTCCCTATCCTTCCATTTCTTACCAGTTCACATGCTCTTTTAAATTGAGGCCATGGGTTAACTGAGCGCTGCTGACTCCCTAACTGAAAAGTAACTCCTGATTTCCTGACCATATCACTCATCATCCTACCCTCTTCAATAGTTAACGAGGTTGGTTTTTGAAGATAAATGTGTTTGCCGGCAAGCGCAGCCTCAATTGCCGGCTGTGCATGCCAATGATCA
>NZ_CAMLHF010000015.1 GCF_946479715.1 uncultured Pedobacter sp.
TAAATGTGGTAACCCCTGTGTAGGATTTATCCAGATTGCCATTATATCCATATGAAGCTCTGAATTTTAACACAGGTAGCCAGTTTAACTTATAAAAATCTTCTCTGTCAATATTCCATAGTGCCCCTGCAGACCATAAAGGAACATATTTATGATTGGTTTTTACTCCAAAATAATTAGAACCGTCAACCCTCGCGCTTCCTGATATGGTATATCTGTCATCATGAGTGTAGGCAACATTTAAATAGGAGGAACGCATTCTGTCTGTTTTTCCAAAAATCCTATAATTGGTTACAATTTGACCTGACCCTACCGGGTTTAAGTCAAAATAGCTGGTTGTATCTACCGCTACAGATTTGCCTGAATTTTCATCATATCCGTAGTTAGTATTTCTATTTAAGCCATGTATAGATTCTGAAATTTCATAGCCAATAATGGCAGAAATAACATTCTTATTCCAATTTTTTTCATAATTTAACTGAGTTCGTAAGTTATTGGAAGTGAATTTTCCATCTGCGGTATATAGAATGTCTCCCAAGGGAATATTGTAGCCGCTAACCACACCTGAAGTTAAAATGGAATATTGATTAATTAGATGCCTGGTTTTGTAAGTTTCAATATTTTTATAACTTGATAACTTACTATCTATGCGCTGATACTGATATTTAATAGCTACGCTTAGTCCTGGAATTATGTTATAGGTTAAGCCCCCGTTTAAACGAAGATCATTGTCTTTTGTGACAACCGGAGATTTACCAAATTCATTTAAGGGCACATATTGCCAATCTAAAAAACCTCTGTCAATTGCTTCATTTTTAAAACGGGAATTATAGTCCCGGTCAAGCACAGCATTATGGCCATTTACATCTTTAAACTGATAATAAGAAGGGGCCAATGAGGTTATATCATCAAAGCCAATACTATCCGTTTTTGAATTGGATTTTACAAAATACAACCCAACTTCCAATTCAAGATTTTTAAAAGGACGGACGCTGTTTTGACTATTTATAGTAATCCTATTATTGCTATTGTCAATAGTATTAGCATCAGCTTTATCATAGCCTGCTGAGAAATAGTGGTCTGATCGATTAGTTCCTCCGGTTAACGACACCGCGTATTGCTGGCTAACCGGCTTTCTGTACAAATACTTTAGTTTATCATTGCGAACATCTTTAGTTCTTAAAATATTTAGCTGTTCGTTAGTTTCATCAGCAGATCCGCCCATTCTTTGTTTGTTCAGGATTTGTACTACAGGAGAAACTATTGAGTAATTTTGAGGATCGTTTAATATTTCGTCATATTTTCCATTATTGAACAGGTATGTTTCTATATCTATATAGTCAGACGAAGACAAGTAGTTTGGATTATAAGTAAGATCTGGTTTGCTGGAAATGGTAAGGTTCGAATTTACCGAAGCCCTTAATGACTGTTTATTTCTTCCCCTTTTAGTAGTAATTACAATAACCCCATTTCCAGCCCTTACTCCCCAAATAGATGCAGCTGCGGCATCTTTTAATACTGAAATTGAAGCAATATCATTAGGGTTTATAGAATTAAATTCTCCGTTAAGTGGGAAATTATCTAGAATAATAAGTGGCTGGGCATTTGCATAAATGGTACTTCGGCCACGAACCGATAAATCTAAGACGCCTTTATTTGAAATTAAAGTATTTTTATTAAATAATAAGCCACTTGTAATCCCTTCTAGTCTGGAAAATACATCGGTACTTACCCTACGGGTAAATTGCGCAGTATCTACCAGTGCAAAACTTCCTGTTGCCCTTTCTCTGGCTATTTTTTGATAACCTGTACTTATTATTTCTATTTCCTCTAAATGATCGGTATTTAAAGATAAACTGGTTTTTTTTATTTTGGTTAAAGCACTTATTTCCTTGTTTTGATAGCCTATATAAGAAATTATCAGTGTAGCTCCGGTATCTATTTGCTTTAGTAAATATTCACCCTTTGCATTGGTAATAACAGTTTTATCTCTACCTTTTATCCTTACACTTGCACCTTCCAGCAATTGATTCTGCTCATTTGTAACTATACCATGTACATCAATAATCGGAGAGGAATTTATGATGATCATTTTTTTTGAAATGACATAGGTAAGCGGAAGGTCTGATAGAATACGGTTCATGACCTGGGGCAAACTTACATTTTGAAAATCTGCATCGATCCGTTGATCTACGTTTAGTTTTTGCTCATTCCAGATTACCTGATAGTCAGTCTGCCTGGTTATTTCTTTAAAGACCTGAATAAGAGTGACTTTTTTCTTTACGAAATTGAGCTTTTGAGCCGTTACCGAAGTGCTGAGCAAGCACAGTATTGATAGTATGAATACTGAATTTAACTTCATTATTTAGTTATAATAACTTTTTTGCCTTGTATTTTAAAGTGTACATCGCTGGCAAGTTCAAGCGTTGTTAGTATAGTAGAAATCTGTTCGGATCTGGTAAATGAGCCTCCCAAAATTTCTTTGCCTATCTGATTGTTTTGATACACGATTTCAACATCATACCATCTGGCAACTTTACGCATGATACTTTCCAAAGACTCATTTCGGAATGCGAATTTGCCATCTTTCCAGGCAATAACATCACTGGCATCAACTTGCTTAACCTCTATAGGCTTGTTATGGGTAAACGTGGATTGTTGGCCAGGTTTGAGCACTATGTCATCTCGAGTGTTCCCGTCATCCTGACGTAGGTCAGGGTCTCGCACCAGCTTGGCGGATTTGCTAGTGCGAGATGCTGAGATAAACTTAGCATGACGAACGGCAACTGAGCCTTCTAAAAGAGTAGTCTTTATGCTACCTTCATCAGCATAATTGCTAATGTTGAAATGTGTACCTAACACCTCTATCAGCTGTTCACTTGATATTACTATGAATGGTTGTTTTTTATTTTTAGCCACCTCAAAATAAGCCTCACCACTTAATTCAATCTTACGCTGAGGTGTGCCGGCAAAATTTGACGGAAACTTTAAAGTGGAGGCTGCGTTTAACCAAACCCTTGTGCCATCTGGTAATGTGATTTGGTATTGCCCGCCACGAGGGGTACTTACTGCTACGTTATTCTGACGCAGGTCAGAATCCAGGGCCTTATTTTCGATCTTACCAGTCCGAGATCCTGAAGCAAGTTCAGCATGACGACCGACTGATGAACCATCGTTATAAGTAATTTTATCCGACGCTATTACTACTCCTGTTTTTGCTTCGCTTAAGCGTATAACTTTGCCATTGGCAAAAGTTAATGTTGCCTTGTTTGAGCCTGGAAGAATAACGTTTTTAGCAAGTGGAGTACCAACGTTGTTCTGGAAAGAACCATGTTGTTTGCTATGGGGATTGTTAAAAAACATCCAGACTAGCCCACAAATTGCAAAAGCTATTACTGCTACACGAATGAATACATCTGATAACTTTTTGGGTTTACTGCTCTGTTCTCTAATTCTCATGAGCGCAGTTCCTAAATCAAAATTTAATTTATGGAAGTATATGTTCTTTCCATTTTCCAGATGATTTAAAAAATCAGTGATTTCCTCTTTAGAAATATCAGCAATAAAGCGATTATCCTCGTAAACAGGCAAAGTATCTACATTGTTTTCACGCAGAATAGATAGCGCCTCAAAAACCAATTGTTTTGAATCTAGTTTAATAATATTCAGTTTAGTTGTGTGTCTATTTTTCTTACCCCATAAAGCTGGCTACCAAACGGTAATAGCTCTCTTTAGGAATTAAAGAAACAAATAAAAATTCAATTAAAAGGTGAACATAACCACAGTATCTAAAGAATAACAAAAAATGTTATTTCACGACTAAATATTAAAGATATGAGAAATATCTATCCGGAAAAATTCAGATTAAAGGTTAGTTACTTGTATTACTGTAATTATCAATAAACCATTTTAATGCAGGATTTCTATTGGTTTGTTTGTAAGCTACTACAACTTCAGTATTCACAGGAATATTTTCCAATTCAATAAATGAAACTTTTAAATATTTGTATTGTTTTTTGAGCGATAGGGGTAATATAGATACACCAAGGCCTGCTTCTACTAATTGTAATATAGAATGGACATTATTAGCTTCATGTGTAATATCGGGTGTAAATTGCATCCGTTTGCAAATTTCAATTAGTTTATTGTTATAGTGAGGTGCAAATTCTTTATTAAAAAAAATAAAAGGGCTCTTTTTTAAAAAGTCGGCCAGTTCCTTATTTGTGCTGAATTTTTGTGCTGAAAGTGGGATAACAACTACAAAAGGGTCAAAAAATAAGGTCTTAACAATTAATTTTTCGGAAAGAATAGGTGCTCTTAAAATACCTACATCTAATTTTCCTTGCTCCAATGCTTCAATTTGAGTTACTGTTGGCAGCTCAAATAAACCTGTTTTTATATAAGGAAATTCTTCGCGCATTGCCTTTAGAATTTCTGCCAGATAGGATTGATAGACTGAACTTATATACCCGATCTTTAAATCTCCGCTAACACTTAAATGGATTTGACGAGCTATATTTTTACTTTCTTCCAATCTTGCAAAAATTGCATCCACTTCAGTTTTGAAATACTTTCCAGCATCAGTTAAGGCAACGCGTTTGTTGTCGCGCGTAAATAACTGCACCTCTAATTCTTCTTCCAATTCTTTAATCTGACGACTTAATGGAGGCTGAGAGATAAAAAGCCTTGTAGCGGCCTTTGTAAAATGCAATTCTTCTGCAACAGTTTTAAAATATAAAAGATGTCTGAGTTCCATATTTGTAATACCTATTGAGTATAGTGAATTGATGAAATTGGTATTTTTCAAATATGGTAAAAGGAGCTAAGTTTGACAAACGAAAAATTTAAGATATGAAAACAGAGTATTTAAAAAAGGCTACGAACGACGAGATTAAGGAAAGGTTTGATAATGATGTTGAACGCTTTTCAAATCTTGAAGTGGGACAGCAAACAACCATTGATGCTCCACTTACCATGGAATTATGTACAGAGGCAGCAAAATACATTAATCCAGATGCAAAAGAATTACTGGATATAGGTTGTGGTGCAGGTAATTATACCTTAAAAATGCTAAGCAAAATTCCTGAATTAAATTGTACACTGAATGATTTAAGCATGCCAATGTTAGAGCGGGCAAAAGAAAGAGTATCTGCAAAAACTAATGGTAAGGTAAATGTGATACAAGATGATATGCGTAATCTTGATTTGCCTGGTAGTCATTTTGATGTGGTATTGGCTGCTGCCACATTCCATCATTTACGTACTGACGCCGACTGGGAACTTGTTTTTACTAAATTATACATTGCACTGAAACCAGGTGGTAGTATTTGGATTTCTGACTTAATTACCCATGACTCTGAACTGATAAATAAGCTTTTTCAGGATAAGTACAGGGCATATCTTGAAACCTTGGGGGGACCCGAATACGCACAAAAAGTATTTGATTATATTGCTTATGAGGATACACCACGTTCCTTAAGCTATCAGCTTGCGTTATTAAGTAAAGTTGGATTTAAAGAGATTGAAATACTGCATAAGAACTCGTATTTCGCAGCTTTTGGGGCAATAAAGTAAAGTCAATGAACAATAAATTTCTGGAATTCATTATTTTTATATCAACTTCCGAAAGAAAATAATAATTAAAACGTTTGTTATTTTATGACAACCCAGACAAAAATTCCTATTGATGTAGTTCATTTGCTACCTGTTCTTGATAAGAAATTACTTGATTTACTGAAATCACTTGAACCTGGTGATTGGCAAAAACAAACTATTGCAAAACTTTGGACAGTTAAAGATGTAGTTGCACATTTACTAGACGGCAATATTCGAGTGCTTTCTATTCTCCGTGATCATCATTTCGGGGAACATCCTGATGGAAATTCCTATCAGGATTTAGTTGATTTCCTGAATCGACTAAATGCTGACTGGGTAAAAGCTATGAAAAGAGTAAGTCCGCAAATGCTTATTTTTCTTCTTGAAATAACTGGTCAGCAATTTTGTGACTACCTTAAGTCTTTAAATCCTTTAGATAAATCGGTTTTAGCAGTTGGCTGGACCGGTGAATCGGAAAGTAAAAACTGGACAGAAATAGCGCGTCAATACACAGAAAAGTGGCTGCATCAACAGCAAATAAGAGCTGCTGTAAATAAACCAGATCTAATGACGTCTGAATTTTATTATCCTTTTATCGATATTTTTATGCTTGCTCTTCCACACACATACAGGTCAATAACTGCAGATGATGGGACAATTGTAAAGGTTACTGTTACAACGGACATTGGCAGTTCATGGTATTTGCTAAGAACAGATAATAAATGGTTATTGACGAAAAACAAAACGGAGGCACCTACAACTGAAATTATTATTGATCCTGAAACCTCGTGGAAGTTATTTTCAAAAAGCTTGAGACCAGAACAAGTGAAAGACAAAGTGAAAATTAATGGTAATCAGGAACTTGGGCTGACTGCACTGACAATGCTTTCTGTTATGGCTTAAGTGCTTATTTAAGTATTATATCTCAAGACAATTTTTTGGTCTATAAAAAACAGAAGTACACTTAGATATAATTACTCCGGGTGCAATTCCGGAAAACGGAATATGCTTAAATCCATTTTTGATTAAAAAGGAAACGCCCTCTGCATATTGATCTCTTTCTGAATCATCTAATACTACCACACCTTCTTCTGTTAAAGATTGGATAGCCTGTTTACAGCAATTTACCCTATCCCTTCCGTCAACAATGATGACATCAAATTTCTTTCCGGTTTTAGCCGCACTCCTGCAGTAATCTCCATCGGGAACAAGATCACAAAAAATCAGATGGACATTATGGAGTTCGGAGGCTTTATTTGTTTCAAACCATATTTTATCGTGTTCAACAGAATAAACTTCTCCTGCTAAATCGGCATAAAAGAATGTCGAATTACCCGAGCCAAATTCAAATACACGCTGCTGTTTATTTAGGCGTTCTTTGATAAAATCGATGAAAGAATAGGTTACCCATGCAATAGGTTTTCCAGTCTCGTCGATAGCGGATTTTGTTTTATATGCATCAAACCATCCTCTATCAGCAAGATAGCCTTTGAAACCCAGGGACAATAATACCTTTAGTTTCTCGGGCTGGAATAGGGTTAATGGAGATATTTTATTTTTCATAAGGGCATAGATTGCAATAGCGCGCAATATACATAAATTGTAACGACTGCAATTATCCTTTATTACTGTATCACATTTAGAATGAGGTTCTAGTATACATGTTCAATTTACGCAGGCAGAAAGATTAATGCACTTAATACCAGTATGCTGTATGAAATTATTCCTCCCAGCAGCAAATACTTGTTGGCGCGTAAAATTCCAATTACTAAGCTGATGATACAAAGAGCTGTTGCCCATAAGATATAGTTGTAATCTCCTTTTGCCAGTAAATAAATGAGGTGGACAAGGGCTATATTACCAGCTATTAATGCTGTGGGGATCAGTTTGTGCTGGATTAAGGAAAAAGCTTTCATATTCATATGATGCTGGCTTTTGGTTTCATTTTTTTAAGGATATAGTTAATAATGGCATAAATGATGAATATGGCCAGTGTACCATTTACAATGATTGCAGCAATAAAAGAAGCCTGGCGATAGCCGATAAGCATGCTGATCATAGCAATAATGACAAGGATCAATAAAATCAGAATAGAATAAATGAAAGTAATTTTTAAAGGGCTGATGGCTCTTTTTTTCTTCTTATCTGTGCGATATAAGTACACTACAAAACCGCTAATTGACAAAAAAGCACTTGTAAGGCCGAGGATGGCATACAATATTTTTAAACCTAAACCGCCAAAATCACCAAAATGAAGAGCCTCTTGTACCGAATAAAATTTATCCCGGAATGATGCTCTGCGAATGTCGCATTTGAATAAAGGTTTATATGTAATCTTAGAAATAATAAGTGAGTTTATGTTTCTTTCGTAAATCTGGCCGTCAACACTTCCATGAATTTCTATGGTAGCTGTTCCGTCCTCAGAGGCACGCACATAACCTGGTCTAAGATCTGGGAATTCTTGTTTCGCTACCCTAAATGCTGTATCCCAATGTACCGCAATGGCTGCATCTTCTTTCTTATCCATGATTACCTCCGCCTTAAAATCATTAGGAGCTTTAATGTTAAACCATTGCATCAGTTTAGGCTGTAGGCCTAGCCAGGCTCCGGAACATGCAATTACAAAATTGAAAGCCAGTGCACTTATACCTAATATTTTATGCCAGTCGGCCATTAAAATGCGCAAATTCTTCTTTCGGATTTTTGGATAAGGTTGCTTTTTCATGAAGTTCCCATAGATCAGAAAGCCCGTAATGGTAACTATTACAAAGGCTAATCCAGCCAAACCCACCAGTTGCCGACCCCAAAAACCTTCATACAAACGGACATGCATTTGCCTTAGGTAATTGGCTAACGAATTTTGTCGGTCGCGACTGCCCAGGATTTTGTCCTGCACTGGATCAACAAACAGAGAATAGGACTGGCTTGATGCTTTGTCTTTGCCTTTTACAGCAAAACTGAAAGTAGCGATACCTCCTGGCTTGTCGGGCATTTCGATCAGTAAACCACTCATCTTGGGATATTGCTTTTTAGCTTCGGCAAAAGACTTATCAATTTTCGGTAGCGCAGGTGTTGCTTGAGATGCGGTATAAACCGAATAATAACGCCTTTGGACCCAGCCATCGATTTCAGGGATAAATACCGCGACTGCACCGGTAAAGCAAAGAATACCAATCACAATGCCTGTGTACAAGCCCGCCCAATGGTGGATTTTCCAGAGCAAATTGTGCCCTTTTTTATCGTTATTATTCGGTTTCATTAGAATGTATAACCAATTCCAATCATGAAATTTCTTGGTGCACCCGGATACAATCTATTAAAATCATATCCGCCCACCCAGTGGGTTTTGTTGAACACGTTGTTCAGATTACCTGAAATTTTGAACTTATCGATACTATAATATAGGGCAGCGCTGAACAGCGTATATTCAGGAAGCTCCAATGCCGTATTCAAGGTATTTCTTTTGCCGGTGTAGTTTACGCCAGCACCAACACCAAGACCTTTTAGGTCAGGATTCAGGAATGTGTATTTTGCCCATAAACCACCTTGTGCCTTTGGAGCGTTGGCATTCAGCAAACCTACATTTTCAGGCTTGTCGCTTTTAGTAGTTTCAGCTCTGCTAACTGCAAAGTTTGCTGTAACACTAAAGTTTGGCATAATGGCTCCATTGATGTCAATTTCAATACCCTTCGCGCGTTGTTGACCTTCTTGTCTGAGTTCTTCGGTATTTCCTGGGTTACCTGCATTGATCAGCACGTTGTTCTGCTCTATGCGATAAAACGAGAGATTGGCAGAAAGTCGTTTTTCAAAGAATTCAGTTTTTGCACCCACTTCATACATATTGCTGATTAGTGGATCGAAAGGACCGCCGAACCTGGCCGGGTCTCCAATCTGAGCAACACTTTGTGGCTGATAACCTTCGGCGTATGTTCCATACAGACTAACCTGATCGATAGGTGTGTAAACCAATCCAATTCTAGGGATCAGTGCCTTTTGCTCTACTTTTTTCTCATCGGTCTTTTTGTATTTATTGATGTCTGTATAGTATTCTTGTCTTAAGGCTAGCAAAGCCTGGAATTTACCAAAGCTGATCTGATCCTGGATGTAAACACCATGAACATAGTATTTGGCAGGATCAGTTTGTGAAGAGGCATTGATGTATCCTGATATTTCAGAAATAGAATAATCAGGATTTACGAGGTCAAAATGAGGTACATTGGGAACAGGCATGCCATCTTTCATTACAAAAAGATTCGGTGTGTTTTTATTATAATTACCTACTGTGCCATCCAATTTACGGTATCCCGTTGCATTGTAGTTAGAGTTGCCTATAGGCGATTCATTTTGGATATAATCGTATCCTGTAACTACTTTATGTTTTAAAGGACCTGTATTAAAGTCTGTAACAAAATATGCGGTAATATTATCGCTATAATTTTTTCCTTGTCTACGGATGGTCTGCATTTCCATCTTTGTAGGGATTGAAACTCCGGCAGCATCTACTGCATACCGGTTTGAAGTACGGTGCTCCAGCAAATCCTCATCATACATGAACTTCATGTAGGAGGCGTTGAAAGTCACGTTTTTAGTGATCTTTCTCTGCAACGAAGTCGTAACGTATAGATTTAACTCATTCTCAAAATCATTTTTCTTTCCAAGAGCAAAAGAAATAGGGGTAGAGTTAAGATCAGTTCCGGCAGTAGCGCCAAATATAGGCTGACCGCGGTCTAAGCGACTCTTTGTTTTAGAATACACGAAATCGAAATTCACCTGCGTTTTATCATCAGGGATAAATGAAATGGAAGGTGCTATAACGATATCCTCTCCACCTTGTAATACCCTAAACGACTCTGCGTTTTGGTAAGCAAGGTTTAAACGGTAAAGCAAAGTCTTGGTTTCATTCATTGGCCCTGTAAAATCAGCCATCAGCCTTGTGGTATTGTAGCTTCCTGTAGCGAAATTGATTGATTTACGTGCCTCATCCAGTGGCTTTTTAGTTACTGTATTTACGGTACCTCCGGGATCTGTATTGGCAAATAATGCGGAGGCCGGACCCTTGATTACCTCAATCCGCTCTACGTTTGGAAGTAAAGGCTGGCTCCAGCTGCTGGTAGGGGTTCTCAGACCATTAATTAATGCATTGCTTGATCTGAATCCTCTTAAAGAGATATCGTTGTTGTAGTAAGAAAAGTGAGTAGCACCGCTGATGTTTTTAATTACATCACTTGCTTTAAAAGCCTGCTGATCATCTATTACCTCTTTAGTGACATAACTGATTGCCTGTGGTACATACCGTAGGGGTGTTTCCGTTTTTGTTCCGGCGAAAGATTTGGTATTCTTATATGCCTGCTCTTTCCGTCCGGTTATCTCTACGCCTTGTAGTTCGTTGTCCTTACTCTCCAATTGGATGGTTAATTGTGTTTTTCCATTTTGAAGGTTAAATCTGGTGCTTTGTGTTTCATAACCAATATAGGAAGCGGTAAAGTTGTAGGAACCTGGTGTAAGATCGGAAAACTCGAAAATACCATCTTGGTCAGTGATCTGAACCAAATTCTTTTCTGTCAATTTAACGGTGGCTCCAGGAATGGGCTTATTGGACTTGTCTGTTATTTTTCCGTTGATACTCAACTGGGCTGATGCTACCTGAGCAGATAATGACAAACAAATAAAAGAGAGCGCAGCGTAGAGTATCTTCATATAAGACTTATTTAGATTAATTAAAAATAAAGGCCAAATATAAGAAGAGTTTTAATATTAGCAAGGTGCCATAATAGATTTTAGCTATTGAAATATAGAATTAAATGATTGTGATTATTTGTGCTAATGTCCTAAATTTATAAATAGTCAGAAGACGACTTGAAAACAAGTTCATTACCATAAATTGATAAAAATGGAAAAAGAATCAAACGATATCAGTAAATGCCCATTTCATAATGGCAGCATGAAACATAATGTTGGCGGTGGCGGCACCAGAAATCGCGACTGGTGGCCAAATCAGTTAAAACTAAGTATTCTGCGCCAGCACTCTTCGTTGTCGAACCCAATGGGTGAAGATTTCGACTATACCGAAGCCTTTAAAAGCCTCGATCTGGAAGCAGTAAAAAAAGACCTTCATGCATTAATGACCGACTCACAGGATTGGTGGCCGGCAGACTTTGGACATTACGGTGGTTTGTTTATTCGTATGGCATGGCATAGTGCTGGTACCTATCGCGTAGGTGATGGTCGTGGTGGTGCAGGTGCAGGACAGCAACGTTTTGCCCCGCTTAACAGTTGGCCAGATAATGTAAGCCTTGATAAAGCGCGCAGATTGCTTTGGCCTATTAAACAAAAATATGGTAATAAGATTTCATGGGCCGATTTAATGATTCTTACCGGAAATATAGCACTAGAATCAATGGGCTTTAAGACATTTGGTTTTGCCGGTGGGCGCCCAGATGTATGGGAACCGGATGAGGATGTGTATTGGGGTTCTGAGAGTACCTGGCTAGGTGGTGATCTGCGTTATGCGCACGGATCTGAAGGTGTTGAAGAGAATCACGGAGTAGTGGTGTCTGACGACAAGGCTGACGGTAAGATCCACTCGCGCAATCTGGAGAAGCCATTGGCTGCTGTACAGATGGGACTTATTTATGTAAATCCTGAGGGACCTGATGGTAATCCTGACCCTATAGCTGCAGCTAAAGACATCCGTGATACTTTTGGCCGTATGGCAATGAATGATGAAGAAACGGTTGCCCTGATTGCAGGAGGCCATAGTTTTGGTAAAACCCATGGTGCTGCACCTGCTACAAATGTTGGCAAAGAGCCTGAGGCTGTAGATCTGGATATGCAAGGCCTTGGCTGGAGCAACAGTTATGGCTCTGGTAAAGGTGCAGATGCTATTACAAGTGGGCTTGAGGTTATCTGGACAACAACACCAACTCAATGGAGCAATAATTTCTTCGAAAACTTGCTTGGTTTTGAATGGCAACTTACTAAAAGTCCGGCTGGTGCACACCAGTGGGTAGCTAAAGATGCAGGAGATATTATTCCAGATGCATTTGATAGTTCAAAAAAACATGCACCTAGTATGCTTACAACTGATCTTGCCTTGAGGTTTGATCCGGCTTACGAAAAAATATCCAGACGTTTTCTGGAAAACCCGGATGAATTTGCTGACGCTTTTGCCCGTGCATGGTTTAAATTAACACACCGTGATATGGGGCCACGTGCGCGGTACCTTGGTCCGGATGTGCCTACAGAAGAATTGATTTGGCAAGATCCCATTCCTGCAGTTAATCATAAACTAATAGACGAAAATGATATTTCGGCCTTGAAGGAAAAGGTATTAGCTTCTGGATTGACCGTATCAGAATTGGTTTCTACAGCCTGGGCTTCAGCTTCTACTTTCCGTGGTTCAGATAAGCGAGGCGGTGCTAATGGTGCACGTATTCGTTTAGCCCCACAAAAATACTGGCAGGTAAATAACCCAGGCCAATTGCAAAAGGTATTAGATACTTTAGAAGGTATTCAAAAGGATTTTAATGGCGCGCAGTCGGACGGCAAAAAGGTTTCTTTAGCAGATTTGATTGTTTTGGCCGGTGGTGCAGGAATTGAAAAAGCCGCAAAGGATGCGGGGCATACCGTTACGGTTCCTTTTGCATCGGGTCGTGCAGATGCTTCTCAGGAGCAAACTGATGTTGAATCAGTAGGTTATCTAGAACCGGCTGCTGATGGTTTCCGCAATTATCGCAAATCAAAATTCCCTGTATCTACTGAAGAATTGCTGATAGATAAGGCTCATTTGCTAACGCTTTCTGCGCCTGAGTTAACAGTATTAGTAGGGGGGATGCGTGCATTGAATACAAATTTTGATGGTTCAAAACATGGTGTTTTTACTTCACGTGCTGGGCAGCTTACTAACGATTTCTTTGTAAATCTATTGGATATGAGAGTTGCATGGAAAGCAGTATCTAATGACAGAGAGCTATATGAAGGCAGTGATCGAGTTACAGGTGAAGTAAAATGGACAGCAACCCGTGCGGATCTTGTGTTTGGTTCTAACTCAGAGTTGAGGGCTATTGCTGAAGTATACGGAAGTGCCGATGCTCAAGGCAAATTTGTAAAAGATTTTATAGCAGCCTGGAGTAAAGTGATGAATTTAGATAGATTTGATTTATTGTAATTAAATCCCTCTTTTGGATATGATTTTTATGAGCACCGCTCGCAACAGAGTTATTGTTGTGTGCGGTGCTTTTTTATTATAATTTAAGATTCATTTCTCAATCTTAATGAGTTATACTAATTATTCTTCAATGAAGGTGAAATTCTTTTTTCTCGTGGTAAAGCCTTAAATTCTTTATAGGCTGCCATTAGATAAAATTTCATATCATCATCATCCATCTTGTCTAATTTTTTGATAGTTGGTCTGTACAATACCATAAAATAATCCAGTTCGGCTCCCGTGAGCGGAGTTAATGTTTTGACAACTTTTTCATTAAAGCGTTGATCGATCTTGCGCTCTATTTTCTCACGTTCTAATTTCCTTTTAAATCGTCTCGCAAATTTTCCCTCACGACTAAAATACCTGGAGGGAGAGAAGATGAATGGTTGGTTCTTAGCAAGTTTAATTGCCTTTGCTTTTCGATATACATCTGCGTACTGGACTTCAGGATTAAATGCCTCAGCTTTGATTTCTACAGTATTAAGAAATCTATTGTTCAGCGTCATATACTTGCGTATAGGCTTTGCATTTATCAAAAACAGGGTATCGGAAAAGTAACCAGGCTGATTAAAAATTAATATTTGATTAGGAATAGCTCTAATATTAAACTCGCCCTTGGCATTAGTGGTTACCTTTTCTTTGGAAGTGGCATTCGTCACTTCTACGTTTTCTAACGTGAGGCGTGAATCCCCGTCAACTACTATACCAGTAACGGTTTGAGATGAAACATGTTGGATCAGAAAGAATTGTAAAACTAAAAGGAGAGCTGTCAAACGCATATCTAAAGTTATGCAATTATGATGGTTTACTTTTCGAATCCATTGAGCGTCAGGTGTTAAATAGTGTTAAAGTCGATTGATATAATCGATAACTTCAAAAACAATTAACAACATTGTCTAAATCAACCCCTAAGAAAGTCTATTATACACCTCTGATCGATCTGTGTTTGTCTGTAATTTTGAATTAGAAAGCATCTGGCAAATGATGCAGGAATATATTTTTTAAATAATAATTCTTACGACTATGAAAAATGAAGATTTCACAACAACGATTTTAGTTGATGCCGCAGCACCGGATGTTTTTAGTGCTATTAATAATGTACGTGGCTGGTGGTCTGAAAATATTGACGGAGACACAGACAAACTTAATAGTGAGTTTTTATATCATTACCAGGATGTACATCGCGCCAAAATGAGGATCACTGAATCTGTTCCCGATAAAAAAGTGGTTTGGCATGTGCTTGATAACTATTTCAAATTTACTAAAGATGAGACTGAATGGAAAGATACTAATGTAGTTTTTGAGATCTCTGAGAAAGATGGTAAAACACAATTGAAATTTACACACCAAGGTTTGGTGCCAGATTATGAGTGTTTTAATGTTTGCCACGATGCATGGACACATTATATACAAGATAGTTTGAAAAATCTTATTTTAACAGGTAAAGGTGATGCAACACCTAAGGATGTAGAAGAAGGGACTCTTAAAACGCAGTTGTCGGAGAATGATCTTTCAACAGAACAAATAGCCACAAAAAGTATTTATCACAAACTACTTATTGAAGCACCGGTAGAAAAGGTTTATGGTGCCCTGACCACCCAAAAAGGCTTAGGGGGCTGGTGGACTCCTGATACAGTTGCAAAACCTGAAGTAGGGAGTGTTGCTAGGTTTGCTTTTGGACCGAGCTACTTTAAAGAAATGGAGATTACTGAACTTAAACCATACAATAGCGTAAAATGGCTTTGCCTTAAAGCATATGAAGAGTGGGTAGGCACTACGATTACTTTTGAATTGGAACCACATCGCAAAGGATCTACGCTATCTTTTCATCATGATGGGTGGGCAGCATATACGTCAGAATTTGCAGGCTGCAGTTTTGACTGGGCACTCTTTTTAAGGAGCTTGAAATTGCTTTGTGAAACAGGCAAAGGGGTTCCGTATCCGGATTTTAATAAGTAAAAATCATTGAAAATTCTGTGCCAGTAACGGCACAGAATTTCAACAAAAGCCGATTTATCTTCCTTTCAGTTTGTCTGAAAAGAGTTTCATATAGAATCCGCCAACTACACTTCTTGCTTTAAAGTTGTCGCGGATACCGGTATTGGAATCATAAAAATCGTTTAAGGGAACGCGCGATTCTGTTTCGATAGCATGTCTGTAAACCGGTTTTACCAATGCTTCAAATTCCTTTTCGGTTGGAGCAAAAGTCGCCGTCCATAAAATCCAATCATTTTTAGTATAGGCTTTTCTGCTGTCCAACGGTAACCCGAATTTGTTTTGCTTTGTCAGGTAATACTTAATTTCGGTATCATAAACCTTCTGTGGAAATAAATTCAGATCCAAAACTTTATCCCATACCAGATTATACTTCTGGCTCCAGGTATTTTTGTTGTCAAAAGTCAACGCATAGTGATCACCTGCATCAGCCATTTCTATCCATTTAGGAACCATACTTTCAGCTATCGCTCTGTATTTGGTAGCGGTTTCAGTATAGCCTAATGTTTCAGCCATTTGTGCATAGCTGGCAATACCTACAATTGCTTTTACTGATAAGTTCGCATTTCTTGCCAGGTGGCCAGCAAAATCATCCGTGCACAACTGTGTTTTGGGATCCAATCCTTCTTTGGTCAGGTAATCTGCCCAGGTGGTTAAGGTTTCCCAGTGCTTTTTTGCGTAGTTTGCATTACCCTGTGCCTTGGCAATCGCTGCCGTAAGGATAATCATATTGCCGGATTCTTCAACCGGCATTGGCTCTCCGTAAGTCTGACCGTTAGCCAATGGATAGGTGCCTAAATCGTGTGCCGCCCATGGGTGTGGATATTTGCCGCTTTCGCTGAAATAAAATATACCGTTTAGCATACCTTGCAGTAAAGCAGGATTGTAAATCAGGTAGAGCGGGGCAGAAGGGTAGGTTACATCAACAGTATTAATGAATCCACCACTATTGTTTTCTTTAGATAACCATAAGATTTCCCGTTCAGGACTTTTTACCAGGGTATGTGCAGCAATACTTTGACGATAGCCAAGTATGCACAAATGTGCATATTCTTTACCACCTGATTTAAGCGCATCTGCATATACTTCTTTGTTAAAAGTCTCACATTTTTGCATCACCTCTTTATACTGATTAGCAGCATCGGTCAATTGACCTTCCATAGTTTCCTTTCCAGAAGTGTTCCACCAAGGTCTAAGGTTTCTCTTGAAATACTGAATTGCATAAACCTCGTCATAACCAAGCTCCACAAAGCGTTCTACTGATGTTTGACCAACAGTTCCAAAAGGAACAATTGTATTTAGCGCGAGAGACTTGCCGTTAGAGACTGTAGAAGCTGACGATCCATTTCTGAAAGCATCAGCAGCAGAACTGCTGTTGGTGATAAACTGTACCGCATTGCTGGATTTAGGAGCAGCCACATAGAAATAACCCCAATCGATGCGCATATCATCAGCACCTTTTTGAAGAATCGGTTGTTCTACAGTACCCGCTTTTAGGATTGACAATTTAGCTGTTGAGTATTTTTTTGCATTGACTTCCTGTGAAGGTCTGTATACCGCAATGTTTGATGATGCACTCAGAAAAACTTTTACTGAGTGTGTTTTCTTGTCGTTTGCTTGTACATTATAGGTGATGTAAGAAACAGGACGAGCCAGTAATCCCAAATCATTCAAGAGCAATGGTGAAGTAAAAGTGACTTTAAGATCTACTTTACCGCAGGTAAAATCGTAGATCGTTTGTGTAGCAGTGACCTCTACATTTCTCTGCTTTGCCAATTGAATCTTCGCTGCGTTGTCCTTCAGTTTATCTGCCAAACCAAAGTCCAGATACCTGCCGCCAGCTGAGTTGGCTAGGTGGATAGCAATCACATTCTGGCCGGCTTTTAGGTCACTTTTATCTAGTGGAAAATACTGGAACGTATTGGTCCAGCCTTCTTTTTGATAAACCTTTTTACCATTTAAATACACTTCGATGTTGTCATCATGGTTCATTTTTAACAGCAGCTCATTGATGCTTGCTGGATTAGCAATATTAAAAACCCTTCTTACCCATATGTCGTTAGATTTCCAAAGTGTTTTTACTTGTTTGGCATCATCTCCAATAGGAGCTGAGCCCGATTTCCAGTCGTTGGCAGCGTAAGCAGCCGACTTCCAATCACCCTGAGGAGCCGTTTCAGTGTATTTTACTGTATAAGGAGTTTCATCGGAAGTACCGAGTATAGTTTTATAGTTTGCTTCTTCCTTACCCAGGAAGCGATAGATATTACCGTCTACATTGATCAGGCCCAGGAGTGAATGATCTGCACCTGTCCAGTGAGTGGTAGTAGATGCATTGAGCTGGTCGGTATTTGACCAGATACTGAAATTAGGATTGTGCGTGATTAACGGGTAGGATGGTGCCTTCCTATCCTGGGCCTTGGTTTGGCTGCCTATTGCGAAAAAGCAAGCCACCAGTGCCAGGGCCTTTAGTTTGTTTAATTTGTTCATTTTTGTGTATATAGTTGATTTGTATTATTAATTTGGATTGTAAAATTAAGAGATTGAAATTTGTTGGGATTGTGCTTCTGTATCAAGTTTTCGCGTATGCGTCTCAATCTTTCTTAAACGGATGAAAAGTGATTTCTGAAAATTATGGCTTACTGCTGTTGTTAAATGGCTGTTTTTGAATATATTATGTATGTTAATATAAAGTTAATGTATTACCACTTGCTTAATTATAGAAATTTTACTGAACTTTATCTTAAACATTTATACTATTAAGCGAGATATAAAATCATGGCTGCTTACGGCAAATTTACCGATCAGGAACTGACTGCACTGCTAAAGGAAGGAAGCCATGCTGCATTTACAGAGATTTACCAGCGATATTGGAAAAAGCTGTTTTATATAGCAGGAAAAAAATTGAACAATCTGGATGAAGCAGAAGAAGTGGTGCAAAATATTTTCCTTTCACTTTGGAACAGAAGAGAAACGCTTGTCATCACCACCACAATGGCTGCTTACCTAACGGTTTCGGTGAAATATCGGATTATTAAAATTTTGGATAAACAACATCATCAGGCAAAATATATACAAAGTATTGCCAAAAATGTACTCGACGACTCTACTCAGCAATGGTTGGAATTTCTGGATTTAAAAGAAAGCCTGGATAGATACATTACTGAATTGCCGGAAAAATGCCAGCTGGTATTTAAAATGAGCAGATCGCAAAATATGTCACAAAAACAAATTGCAGAAGAGCTCAATATTTCGGAAAAAACGGTTGAAGCACACATGGGGAAGGCAATTAAAACTCTACGCGCCAGATTCAATCAATTCTTTTTGACTTTGTTATAATTTTTTTATTAGCAACTAAGGGATTTTCATTTTGCAGGGGACATACTATTAACAGCCCTAAATAATGGAAAACTCAAAAGACATAAAAAGATACCGTTACCTTGCGTCTAAATGGTTTAACAATACCATTAGCGAAAATGAACTTATAGAATTTAACGATTGGTATAACTCAAACCTGGATACTCCCTTAGATATTCCAAATTCATTTGCTGCAAGTGAGCCGGAACTTGAAGCAAGAATGTTTAAAAAACTGAATGATAAGTTTGAAGCTGAGGTAACGACTGAAGATCAAGAAGGCAAGATATCTGGCAGGCTAAAAATTAAGTGGGCAACACGCATCGCTGCTGCAGCATCAATAATAATTGCGGTTGCTGCTGGGTTATGGCTTTACAATGCGCGCACTATAAAACCTCAATCGCAGATCCTATCTCAAACAAATGATATAGCTCCAGGAAAAAATACAGCTACACTGACTTTTTCCAGTGGAAAAACCATACAACTAAGTGATAAAAAGAAAGGTATATTCATAAATGCCAGCTACCTAAAGTATAACGATGGAAGTACTGTAGGATCATCTGCCAGTCCTGAAATATCTGCCATGGGCGTTGTGGAAGGTAGCCCAATAATCGCGACTACACCAAAAGGCGGTACATATCAGGTTGTTTTACCGGATGGAACTGAAGTATGGTTAAATGCCGACAGTAAATTGGTGTTTCCTTCAAAATTCACTGGCAATAATAGAGTAGTGACGCTTACGGGTGAAGCGTATTTTGAAGTTGCTAAGAATAAATCAAAACCATTTATTGTTAACACTGGTGCCTCAAAGATAGAAGTGTTAGGAACCCATTTTAACATCATGGCCTATAAAGATGAAGCTGATAATCTGGTAACCTTATTGGAAGGTGCTGTTAAAGTGAATAGCGGTACTGCAAAAGTTTTACTGAAGCCCGGACAACAGGCTGAAATCTCACGAAAGAACCCATCTTCAATAATACTTAATAATGAGATTGATACTGAGCAGATCATCGCCTGGAAAAACGGGTATTTTATGTTTGCAAATGAACCTGTCGAAAGCATCATGCGAAAGATATCGCGCTGGTATAATGTAGATATTGTTTATCAGGACAACTTGCAAGATAAAGCCTTATGGGGTACGGTATCGCGGTTTAAAAATGTATCTGAGGTATTAAAACGACTTGAACTAACTGGCGTAGTCCGCTTCAAAATAGATAACCTTAATGCTAACGGAAAAGAAAGGAGGATAATTGTTATGAAATAGATATACACTCGATTTCAGCATGATTATCCTATTTAAAACCAGGAGCGGTTGCGACGCTCCCGGTTTACCCGCAATGCGGCTTAGGTGATTATTGCCTTACAGACATTATAATAAGATCTCACTAATTATTAAACCAACCTAATATTCAAAGATATGGAAATTTATCCTTATGAACTTTGTAACAAAAAAAGTTACAGGGGTTATAAACTAATTTTAATCATGAAATTAATAGCTTTTTTTCTTCTTGCTGGTTTGTTGCAGGTAAATGCAACCGGCTTTGCCCAGCGGGTAACACTATCAGAAAAAAATGTAAAGCTTGAAAAAATCTTCAGCCAAATCCGTAAACAAACCGGATATGATATTTTGTGTGATGCAGATATTATAAAGCGAACCAAACCTGTTACCTTAAATGTTATAAACAGTCCGTTAACCACTGTCCTGGAGCAATGCTTTAAAGGACAACGGGTGTCTTTTAGCTTTATTGAGAACATGGTTGTGGTCAGAAAAATGACTGATCTCTTGCTTTCTGAACTAAAAGTGGTTACGATTAAGGGAACTGTAACAGATATAAAAGGATTGCCCTTACCCGGTGTTTCAGTTAAACTAAAAGGAAGCTCTGCAACTGGGGCAAGTACCAATAAGGACGGTAAATATGCTATAACGATACCCGAATCAACCGGCATTCTTGTTTTTTCGTACATCGGCTATGCTGCACGTGAAGTTTCTGTAGAAGGCAGAACTACGATAGATGTACAATTGACAGAATCAAATACTGCATTGGACGAAGTAGTGGTTGTGGCTTACGGGACACAGACAACCAGAAACCTGGTAGGTTCTGTAGCAACTCTATCGGCTGCCAACATTAAAGATCAGCCAACAGGAACATTTGCTGAAAGGCTAACCGGGAAACTGCCAGGCGTACAGGCCGCTCAGGGTACCGGACGCCCGGGTCAGGGTATGGATATCCGTATAAGAGGTGCAGCTTCGTTAACCTCATCAGTAAGACCACTGGTTGTTGTTGACGGGATACCCATGATTGGCAACCCAGATAACATCAATAATATCAATCCTGATGAAATTGAATCCTTTTCTGTATTGAAAGATGCTTCAAGTACTTCTATGTATGGCTCACGTGGAGCTAACGGAGTTATCATCATCACCACTAAGCGAGGTAAGTCGGGTGAACCCAAAATTGAATTCAACAGCTATTACGGACTTGCTACTGACATGAAGGAACTTAGACCTGAGGTAATGAACGGTACACAGCTAGCTACTTACATGAAGGGTTTTTTTGAAGATAAGGCTCTATATGAGGGTTATACAGGAGGTATACCAGGCGCTTATCAAAACCCAGAACAATATGGAGCTGGAACAGATTGGTACGATGTACTGACCCGAAGGGGAGCTGCACAGAATTATAGTCTGGCACTTTCATCGGGCAATGATAAATCTGCTTTAAGTATAACCGGTGGTTACTTTAATCAGGACGGTATCGTAAAGAATACTGGGTATAAACGTTTCTCTTTACGTGTAAACGGTGATGTAAAACTGAACGATAATATTAAAGTAGGTGTAAGCCTTGCTCCATCTATGCAGCTGGAACATAACAACAGGCAAAACAGAGCAAACAGTTCAGGCTTTAACGTAGATGGCCAGCGAGCAATTTTTGCATCAGCTTTAATGATGCCAAGTATGGGCTCGCCATACAATGCTGATGGTTCTCTGTCATTAGGCGTTGGAAACTTTCCAAATCAGTTTGTATGGGCAAACCCATTGAGACAATTAACAGAGATTAACGACGACATTAAAAGGTCTCGTGTACTTGGTAACATATTTACAGAGATAAATTTTTTAAGACATTTTACTTTCAGAACATCTGCAAATGTGGATCTGGCAAATATGCAGGCTAAAAAATTCGTGCCATCAACCGCATTTGGTGGTTTTAACGATGTGCCTATAGAATTTCCTACGGCAGGAAGCAATGATACAGCATTGGGAGAGTCATACTCAGAAAATACGAGTTCCTGGCTAAACGAGAATCTCCTAAGCTATAAGAATACTTTTGCTAAAAACCATTCACTGGAAGTGCTTGCGGGTTTTACAGCACAACGCTTTAATACATATTCTGCACAAATCGTTGGTCGTGATTATCCGGACAACAGCATTCCATATTTAAGTGCCGCTACACGCTTTACTACCAATACTTCGGCTGAATATGCCTGGACAATGTTATCGGTGCTTAGCCGTTTAAATTATACTTTTAAGGATAGGTATTCGCTTCAGGCCTCGGTAAGAAGGGATGGATCATCTCGTTTTGGTGCTAACAACCAATGGGGGACCTTCCCATCTATAGGTGCTAGCTGGATTGCCAGCGAAGAGGCTTTTTTAAAGGGTTTCTCTAAAATAAGTCTTTTAAAAGTTCGCGCGAGTTATGGATTAACAGGGCAAAATGAATTTGGTGGCAGTTTAGCTAACCAGAATTATGCACATACACCAGTTATTGGCAATAGTAATTATGTATTTGGTAATGTGCTTGCCCCCGGAAAAGTACAAAGCGGCCTGGGAAATATTAACCTCGCGTGGGAGCGAAACAAGCAGTTTGATGTGGGGGTAGACATAGGTCTGTTCAACGACAGGATTAATTTTACATATGATTATTACAACAAGTATACTGATGGTTTGTTGTTTACTGTTCCCGTTCCTCGTTCATCTGGTTATACCAGTGTACAAGATAATTTAGGTGACATTAAACAATGGGGGCATGAGTTTACACTGAGTACTAAAAATTTAACAGGAGCACTGAAATGGAATACCGATTTTAATATTTCTTTTAACAGAAATATAGTGAAAAAGATAGGTGTCAACAATGTGTCGTTTGCAGATAATCCTTCCGGAGTGCTATCTGAATTTACGGATTGGAGAACCATTGTAGGCAAACCAATAGGACAGTATTTCGGATATGTGTTTGATGGTGTTTTTATGAATCAGGCAGAAGCCAATGCAGGTCCTAAATACTATGGAACTAGTCCGGTTACCTTGTCGCAGGCAGGAACAGTGCGCTACAAAGATCTGAATGGTGATGGCAAGATTACCTGGCCTGATGATATGACAATTATCGGTAATCCTAATCCTGATTTTATATTTGGTTTCACCAACAGTTTTGCATATAAGAACTTCGACCTCAATATTGTACTTTCCGGCACTTATGGTAATGATCTGTACAATGGTATGGAAGAAAGTACCTATAATCTGGATGGGGTTTTCAACGGGCCACCGGAATTGCTCCAACGCTGGCGTTCAGAAGCAAATCCCGGGAATGGTTTGGTTCCACGTACACTGGCAGGAACAACAGGAGCCTACCGGGCCAATTCGAGCAGATGGGTGCATGATGCGTCGCACATCACCATCAACAATATAGCGCTGGGTTATACTTTCAGGAATTTTACAAAAATGCCTTATGTAAAAAGTCTGCGTCTGTACACCACTGTACAAAATGCTTACATATTTACAAGTTACCCGGGCAATCCTGAGGTGAGCATAAATGGCCTTACTTCAGTTGCACAGGGTCAGGATTTAGGTGCATATCCAATACCCAGAACATTTACGTTTGGGATTAACCTTGTTTTATAATCCGATGTATAATCTTCATCTAAAAGCATAAAAAATGAAAAAGCATATTTTATATAGCATCATCATACTTACCCTGGGATTAGGTTCATGTAAAAAATTCCTGGACGAAAACAATCCGAATAACATCAACCTTGGTAGTTATTTTAAAACCCAAAATGATTTTGACCTGGCAGTGAATGGCGCATATGCCCAACTCAGAGGTATATACAATAACAGGAGCTCATGGCTTATGGGCGAAATGCGTTCAGATAATGCGCATTACGATTACACCCCAACTGACCAAGCTGTTGCAACTTTTAGTAAATGGGCTGTTGCCGATTTTATTAATGACGGGGCAAATATTGAAACTCCTGCCAAATGGGATGCAGCGTTTAACACCATATCTGCGTCAAATACAATACTTGATCATATCGGAGATATAACCCTTTCTGTTGCAAGCAAGAATCAGATCATTGGCGAAGCTAAATTTATCCGTGCCCTTTCTTACCTGGAATTGGTACGTTACTTTGGCGGTGTACCTATTTATCCACGTGCTCCCTTAAGTAGAGCCGAAACCTATATTGCCCGTTCATCGGCACAGGAGGTATATGACTTTATTATAGCTGACGCAAAGGATGCAGCTGAAAAACTCGCGCCACCCGCTTTCCCTCAAACCGGACGTGCCACCAGGGGGAGCGCTCTTACCTTACTGGGGGATGTATATGTAACACTAAAAAAGTACGATCTGGCAGAAGCGGCATTAACTCAGGTCACCCAAATGAATTATGGTTTAATGGCATCTTATCCTGATGTATTCCAGCTTGCCAATAAAAATGGTAAAGAATCAATATTCGAAATTCAATTTAATACAGGTTTGTCAATTCCTCAGGCCAATACTGGAGCAAATGTTTACAACTATTTGCCAAGGATGACAAACACTACAATAATTACCGGAGTGAATACCAATACAGTAACGGCTCCAGGGGGCTACAATACACCAACTCAGGAACTGATTTCGGATTATGAGGCTGGCGACCAACGTTTGGATGCTACCATTGCAGTAGCAGAGGGATCATTTAATGTAAACGATATATTTACAGCAACAGCGGTTAAATCTGTCCTTGGATATACTGCACCTCCGGATAAAATTGGCAGGCCCTTCGCCAAAAAATTTCTTCATACACATAATATTGCGAATCAGACAAACGACAACCTGCCAGTTTACCGCTATGCCGAAGTGCTGTTATTACTGGCCGAAAGTTTAAACGAACAAGGAGGCAAATCGGCGCAGGCATTACCTTATCTTAACCAGGTTAGGGACAGGGCTTTTGGTGCAGGTAAAGCTACTATTACCACTACTGGTCAAAATGAGTTAAGGGCTATTATACTGCATGAAAGAAGGGTGGAACTAGCTTTTGAAAATAAGCGATGGATAGATCTGGTAAGAACTGGGAATGCAATTACAGTTATGAATGCGTTTGGAGTAAGCCAAAAACAAAAATTTAGTTATTTACAGCCGGGCACTTATAATGTAACCCAGGAGCGGCTTCTCTTTCCGATTCCAAATTCTGAAATATTGCTAAACGATAAACTTACTCAAAATCCAGGTTACTAATCACTTATTGCCATGAAAAGATATCTTATTTTATTTGTGGTCTTAACCGCAGGGCTTGCCTTGTCCTGCGGAAAAAAGAAGACTACTGAAAAGCCATATGTTCCTCCTCCGTTTGTAAGCAAACCACCAGAAGCCTTTGCCGGGTTTCCGGTGGTGGTTACAAACGATGCAAGCAGAAAAATTGAAATCTATGATCCTGTTGTAGAAAACTGGAATACGGCTGAAGCAAAAAAATGGTCATGGGCACCCACAACGGCTCTTGGTTTTAGCGCCGCGGATGTGAATACTTTTGGCGGAGGAACAGATTTTAAACTCAGAAAAGTACCTGTTTGGAATAATAAAGAGTTTGCAGCTGTTGCTGATAATGGCTTTGCTGCAATTATTGAGTATCCTTCCGGACAACGGAAATGGTCCAAGCGCCTTAGCGGCAATCTTCATTCGGCAGAGCTGCTTCCAAATGGCAACATAGCTATAGCTGCATCCGATGGAGGCTGGGTAAGGTTATATGCCTCTTCACAAGGCCCTGATCAAGAATACTATTCAGAATATTCGTTAATTTCTGCACATGCAGTATTGTGGGACCCCGCGACTAATCTGCTTTGGGTTACAGGGCAGCATGTTGTTACTAAAGCACATATCATTACTGCACTTTCCATAAGTGGTACAGATGCAGCCCCCGTACTAACAGAAGTAAGCTCCTGGACAAGTACAATACCTTCATCGTGGGGGCATGAGGTATCTGCTTATTACGGTAACACCAATTTACTTTGGGTAACCAGTAACGGTGGAGAATATGTATTTAACAAAACTACCAAAACGTTCTCGGCAGCCCCAACAGGAAACTTAACGTTTGTGAAAGGGATAGCAAATCAGGCCAGTGGCCAAATTGTATTGACCCGCCCGGATTTCAACAAAAACCCAAAGCCTTCCATGAATTGTAGTTTGAATAACTGGAGTACCAGTACTGTAGATTTTTACTCAGCAAACGGGCAGTTAGATGGAACCAGAGTAGTTAACGGAGCTTGTTTTTATAAGGTTAAACTGCTGGATAGTGATTATCAGCATCAAAAATAAACAGATGAAAATATTAAATTTTAAAGCCGTACTTTTTTTTTGCGGCATAGCCTTGCTTGCCTGTAAAAAAGAAGGTAATAAACAAAACGTAACAAAGGAAGCTTTGGTAAAAAGTCAGTCGAACGTGCAGCCTAATACTGCATTGGCTGCCTGCTGCTGGATTGGTACTACAAACCAAGCCAATCATACTATGGAAGCTTATGACCCTTCATTAACCAGCTGGGCTACACCAAAATGGTCATTTAAACCAACAACAGCCTTGGGATTTAGTTCTACAGCCGAAATACCACTGTGGGGCAGGGCGGTTGACTTAAAAGTGAGAAACAATAATCATTGGGGCTCAACCCAGGTTATAGTAGCCCATGCTGAAAGGTTATCGGTAATTGCTAAATATCCGGGGGGCCAGCGGATCTGGGCAACAGGCTTCCCTGTAGGTGCAAATATTCATGGAATTGAGATACTTCCGGATGGAAATTGTGTGGTGGCCGCTGCGGGAGTAACAGATGGTTCTGCCGGCAATTATATCAGAATTTACTCTTCTTCGCAAGCAGCACCTAATCAGTATGTAAATACCATATACCCGCTTGTATCTGCCCATCAGGTGTTATGGGATCCGTCAAATAATTGTCTTTGGGCAATTGGGGCTACTCTTGACAAGTATGAATACAACAAGGCCGGAGACGGTGGAACGGTATCAAATCCTAAGCTGTCTTTAATAACAAGTTATTCCCTTAGTTCTATTACGCCTTGGGGGCACGATATTGCTCCTTATGATGGTGATACCAATAAACTGCTGGTTACCACCAATGGAGGCGTTTATGTATTTGATAAATCTGCCGGTGCATTTATTCCGGGCGCAATAACCGGTGCCGCACAACGTACCTTTGTGAACTCGATAAGTACTTTGCCTGGTCAGAATATAATGGTACAGACCTATAAAGACCCAGGGTGCACACTTAACGGGTGGTGCACTACTCATGTAGACTTTTACAATTTAACAACTGGTGCTTTCCTGTACCAACGAAATGTAAGTGGGGCAGCCTTTTACAGAGGAAAATCATTTGATCCTAATTATTAATTAGCTATCACTATATGAGATTAGATATGAAAATAGGATATATATCCTTGGTTCTGCTGCTCTGTTATATTGGTACAAAAGCACAGGATACCAGGGTTCGAACCAATATTATTCCGGAACCGGTACAAGTTGAAAAGCAAAAAGGAGAATTTGTAATCAGTAACCTGACCACTATACTAGCCGATGATATCGATGAGCCTGCTGTGAAATTTCTTAGAAATTACCTGATAAGCAGCAGAAAATTTTCGAATAAGCTGATTTCGGCCAGTGCAACATCAGCCCTGTTAAAAAGTAAACATAATAGTATTCTGCTTACAGCTAAAGGTGCAGAGGGATTACCAGATGAAGGGTATAAACTAAATATTACAGCGCAAGGCATCGTAATAATTGGCAAAAAGGTAGGCCTGTTTTATGGTATACAATCATTGATTCAGCTGTTGCCAGTCGATGGCGCTGCTATTTTAAAGGTTCCTTGCATGACTATAGCCGACTATCCAAGGTTTTCTTACCGCGGTCTGATGCTGGATGTGTCCCGCCATTTTTTTACCGTTGCTCAGGTTAAAGATTTGCTTGATATGATGTCGCATTACAAATTAAACCGATTTCATTGGCATTTAACGGATGACCAGGGATGGAGAATAGAGATAAAAAGTCTTCCCCGACTTACTCAGATAGGAGCCTTTAGGGTACCACGTATAGGAGATTTTGGTGCCATGGAACAACCCAAACCAGGAGAGAAAGCAACAGATGGAGGTTTTTATACACAGGAAGAAGTAAAAGATGTAATCAGGTACGCCGCAGAAAGAAACATTCAGATTTTACCCGAAATAGATGTTCCCGGTCATTCTATGGCTGCTATTGCTGCATATCCTTATCTTTCCTGTACACAGGATACCAGTATTAAGGTAAATCCGGGAAGTAGTTTTGCCGAATGGTTTCCGGACGGGAAATTTGAAATGTATGTAGACAATACACTTAATCCGGCCAGCGAAGAAACGTATATATTTCTTGATAAAGTTTTTACTGAAGTTGCAGCCTTGTTTCCTTATGAATATATCCATATTGGAGGTGATGAGTGTTTTAAAGGTTTTTGGGAAAAAGATGTAAAAGTTCAGGCTTTCATGAAAAAAATGAACATTGGCAATACACATGAACTCCAGAGCTACTTTATTACCAGGGTGAATAAGATCATCAGTGCAAAGAATAAAAAACTTATTGGTTGGGATGAGATACTGGATGGCGGCTTAAATGATCAGGTAGCTGTGATGAACCGTTTTGGCGAGAAAGGTGCAATAGCTCAGGTAAAGAAAAAGCTAAATATTATTTTGGCTCCAAGTAAGAGCGGTTTGTATTTTGATTATGCCCAGAGCCGCTCGGATATGGAACCGATTAATCATGGTGGTTTTTCTCCAATCTGGAAAGGCTATGAATACAGAGCTGAATATGAGGGCCTAAGTGATGAGGACAAAAAATACATTATGGGTGTTTCGGGCTGTATATGGACGGAAAACATCCCATCAATTTCGAAATTGCAATACATGATATTTCCAAGAATGTTTGCACTGTCTGAAACCGCATGGACCCTGGAAAAGAATAAGGACTATAAAACTTTTTCTGAAACCGCATTGGCCACTCACCTCCAAAAACTGGATAAAGAAGGATATAATTACCGCGTACCCACACCTTTTGCTTATACAGATACTACACTTGTAGGGAACCGTTTTTCCTTTGATTTGAAGATATCCATGCCAGGAGCAAAAATATATTATACTGTTAACAACCGTTTGCCTGGAGATGCCGACCATGAATACCATGGACCCGTAACCTTCGATATCCCTAAAGGCAAAAAAAGGGTGCTGAAATTGGTCACAATCTCAGCCGCTGGTAGAAGGAGTGTGGTAACCAGTATTACAATGGATAACAGTAATTAATAAACACACAAATGAAACTAAAAACCGCAATAACAATTGTTTTTACTGGAACCCTGTTCCTAATTCTAGGCTTTCAGTTGCAAGAGCAAAGAATAAAAACCGATGGTTTTGATGAACTGAAAAGGACCTTTAAAACCCCGGGCAATGAATATGGAACAACCCCATTTTGGGTTTGGAACACTAAGGTAAGCAGAGAGCTTATAGATTCGATGATGCTGGACTATAAGAAAAATGATTTTGGGGGAGTAATTGTACATCCCAGGCCTGGACTGATTACAGAATACTTATCCAACGAATGGTTTAGCTTGTTTCAATACGCCAAGGAAACGGGTAAAAAACTAGGGCTTAAGGTATGGATTTATGACGAAAACTCTTATCCGACAGGGTTTGGCGGTGGCCTCGTGCCAGATCAGATGCCAGAGTCGTACAACCAGGGGCAAATGCTTTATATGACAGAGGTAAGTACGATTCCTGAAAATCAGGGCGATATTTTTATAGTCCTTAAGATGAAAGGTGAACAATATATCGATATAAGTTCAACTCTGGCTACAGAGAAAGGCAAAACAGGAAAATACAGGATTTTCAAAAAAGTAAATTATGAGAAGTCTAACCGTGGCACAGTTGCAGGGCCTATTGGATCTTCGTACGTGGATTTGATGGCAAAAGGTGTTACACAAAAGTTTATGGATATTACCTTTAAAGGGTATGAGAAAGTTGCGGGTCCTGAATTTGGTGAAACTGTTCCAGGTATTTTTTCTGATGAGCCAACCATTATTAATGAGGGTAAAGATTGTGTTCGCTGGACACCCGATCTATTCGCCCGTTTTAAAGAAAAATGGGGCTACGATCTGCGTCTTAACTTACCTTCTCTATTTGAGGAAACTGGAAACTGGAAAAAAGTAAGACATAACTATTATCAAACTTTGCTGCAACTGTTTATCGACAGGTGGTCTAAACCTATGTATAATTATACAGAGCAGCACAACCTGATCTGGACAGGGCATTATTGGGAGCACGGATGGCCAAGTCCTTACCATGGGCCGGATAACATGGCCATGTACGCATGGCACCAGATGCCGGGAATTGATATGCTGTTTAACCAGTTTAATGAAGATAAACCGGTACAGTTTGGCAATATCAGGGCTGTTAAAGAACTGGGCAGTGTTGCCAATCAACTTGGTAAAAAAAGAACGCTCTCTGAAACCTACGGTGGTGGTGGCTGGGAGCTGACTTTTAAAGACATGAAGCGACTGGCCGACTGGGAGTTTGTACTCGGGGTTAATTTTATGAACCAACATTTATCGTTCATGACCATTACCGGAGCAAGAAAATACGACTATCCACCAAGTTTTTCTTATCATGAACCCTGGTGGCCGTTTTACAAAACACTGAACCAATATTTTTCCCGGCTGTCGCTTTGCCTGTCAACCGGTCAGCAAAAAAACGACATCCTGGTTTTGGAGCCTACGACTTCTGCCTGGATGTATTATTTTAGGGGCAAAGAGAATAAACGCTTTTTTGAAATTGGGAAGCGCTTCAACGACTTTGTAACTACGCTGCAAAGAGCACATGCTGAATATGATCTGGGCAGTGAAAACATCATAAAAGATCAGGGAAAGGTCGAAAATGGGAAATTCGTTATTGGGCAGCGCGCTTACAGTACTGTTGTTATTCCACCTGGCATGGATAATATTGACCTGCCAACGTTTAATTTACTAAAAGAATATGCCATACAGGGTGGTAAAGTGGTTTTATTTGAAAAGCCAGGTTCTCTGGATGGTGATAATAATGATGACCTTAATTTCTTTGCATCATCAAATATGGTACAGGCCATTAATGCAGATATGCAACAGATTATCCAAAATCATTTGCTTCCATCAGATATTAGCATATCGGCTGCAGGTAGTAACAAGGTAGGAGGTAATCTCTATTATCAACGCAGGCACTTGTTAGATGGGCAATTGATCTTTCTATCAAACGCAAGCATGGAGGCATCTTCAAAAGGTCTGCTTACAGTTAATGGTAAAGATGCATTGATAATGAATCTGTTTAATGGAGAAATTTGCAGTTATCCGGTAAAGGAAAATGCCGGCAAGGTCACTTTTGAATTCGATATTCCGCCTGCTGGAAGTATGATGTTTTTTGTGGCAGATAAAAAACAATCAGGCTTCAGTGCATTTATTCCGGAAGGCGATAAAACTCTTGTAAAAACACATCCCGCAAGAGTTCATCGACCTGTTGAAAATACACTGATGATAGATTTTTGCGACCTGGAATTAAAAAAGCCACATACCACATATAAAGATTTACATGTTGGAGTTGCCTCAAATACAGCATTTAAACATTTTGGATTTACAGATGGTGTAGGCAACCCTTGGAATAACCGTACCCAGTTCAAAGATAGGATTGTTGCGCGCGACACCTTTTCTACAGGTACAGGATATGTGGCCACTTATCATTTTGAAATAGATAAAAATGTTAATCTCAAACAGTGCCGTGCCGTAGTGGAGCAGCCTCAGTTATGGCAAAGTGTATCTATAAATGGTACAAAAGTAAAGGCATTGAAAGGTAAATGGTGGCTTGACCGTTCTTTTGGGGTTTTCGAGATTGGTAAGTACCTAAAGTCGGGTAAAAATACGCTTTCATTATCTGTTTCGCCCATGAGTGTTTACGCAGAAATAGAACCGGTATACCTACTGGGTAATTTTAATCTTGTTCCTGCTGCCAAGGGTTGGGAAATAACAGGACCAAAATCACTTACCTTCGGGCCATGGAATAAACAGGGACTCCCATTGTATGGACAAGGAATAAGATATACAAAGGAATTGCGAATACAGACATTAGGGAAGGATTATATAGTTAAACTAAAAAAATGGAATGGTACGGTAGCTGCAGTAAAAGTGAATAATGTGCTTGCAGGAATTATAAGTTCCGAACCAAATGAGTTAAAGATAACTCCTTATCTAAAAGTAGGTGTTAATAATGTTGAGGTAGAAGTGATTGGAAGTTTAAAGAATTTACTCGGCCCTCATCATAACAAACCTTTACCTGGACTGGTAGATCCCGGGAAATGGTATAATGTTAATGCATATCCATCAGGAAATGAATATCAAACTTACAATTATGGTTTAGAAGAGGATTTTGATATTTCCCAGATCATTTTACGATAAGAGTTGATCGTTATTAGAAAGGAGTAAGAAATGATTTATTTAATCAGCTTCTTACTCCTTTCTAATTAGAGCTCAACTCAACTCAAGTAAACTCGTATTGGGTTGCAAGGAATCACTATTTCCTGTAGCTTCGCCAATAATAATTTACTCTAAAATAAATGTCGGTATACAATTCATTAAGCGATCTTCAACTGGTTGGTCTTTTAAAAAAGGATGATGAAGCCGCTTTTACTGAGATTTATTCCCGTTATGCAGAGAACTTATCCGGGTTTGCCAGTTCTAAATTATATAGCCTTGAAGATTCACGCGATATCATTCACGACCTATTTGTGAAATTTTGGGAGGAAAGGAAATCCTTAAAAATAGATCGAAATTTAGAGGCTTACTTATTTACAATGGTTCGTTATCGCATCATTGATAAGATCAGAAAGAACATTACACATGAAGATTACATGGGAATGGTACTTTCTTTACAGACGAGTTTAGGGTCAGAAATTGAACAGCAAATAGCACTAAAAGAATTAAAACAGACTATTGGGAAATCTCTAGAAAAATTATCTCCAAGAGTACAAGAGATTTACCATTTAAGCCGAGAGGAAAACTTAAGCATTTCTGAAATCGCAAATAAATTACAGCTTTCTGAACAAACAGTAAAAAATCAGCTAACTTCTGCATTGAAGCACTTGCGCCAGTCGTTAACAGTATGTTCTGTCTCTGCTTTAGTATTTTGGTATCTATATTAGCCCTTCTATAATAAGAAAAAAAAATATTTCATTTTCTTATAGTACCAAACCGCGATTCATACGGCTATTGTCAAAATCCGATAAAATGAACCGTAATAATATCGAAGCTTTATTAGACCGTTATCTAAAAAAGGAAACATCAGCTGAAGAAAATCATCTGATTGAAAAGTGGCTGGACGAAAATGGAAATGTTAATTCTGAGTGGCGGCAGTTAAATCGTTCAGGTAAAGATCAATGGCTGTCTGAAGTTTTTTTAGAGATTAAGGGTACTATTAAGGCGAATGAACCTAAAGTAGTACCGGTGGGATCACAAAAATACCTGTGGCATAAAATTGCAGGTGTGGCGGCGGTATTAATTATGGTTTTTGGACTTTACCTAAACTGGCCGCTATTAGAAAAAAGGATGTTGTCACCAGATTTAGCCTTAGTATCCGTTACTGATCATGAAAAAAAACAAATTACTCTTGCTGATGGTACCATTGTTTGGTTAAATGCAGGTTCTGAATTAAAATATCCTAAGGATTTTAATGGAAACAAAAGAGTGGTTTATCTCTCTGGAGAAGCTTATTTCGACGTCCGGCACGATGCTGCCAGACCTTTTCTCATTCACACAGGAAAAGTACTTACCACAGTACTGGGAACTGCCTTTAATATTAAAGAAGATCAAAGCAAACATACGGTGGAAGTTACGGTAACCAGGGGTAAAGTGAGTGTAGCAGACGATGGTAAAGTTTTAAGCATTCTTACCAGTAATCAACAGGTAAGCCTCGATCTGATAAGTAGAAAACCTATCGAAAAAACAATAGATGCTCAAACGGTTATAGCCTGGAGGGATGAGAATATACTTTTTGATGATATTACGCTTGCAGATGCAGCGATACAGCTTGAGCAGCATTTTCATGTGAAGATTACTTTTAATAATGAGAAGTTAAAAAAATGTCGATTTAGCGGCGCAACACTGAAAGGAGATCAACTGAACAAAATTTTAGACGTGATCACTGACTTTAATAACGCAACTTGGGAAATCAACTCGAGTGGACACATCGTCATCTATGGCGAAGGTTGTAATTAATATTATCTGCAAAATTTATTTAGATGAATAACGACTAAGCTTTATATACGCTGAATATGCCTCAAGGAAGTAGTATCAGCAAAATAACCTGTAAACCGACGGCCATCGGTCTACAGGAATCCCGGAGTGTCCGGGGCTTTAAATAATTGGAATCACTTAAAACATTTTAAAATTATGAAAAATTCTGCAACAATGTGGAATATGGAGGTGGCATGTGCTTATCTCAATGGTATAATAATATTAAATAAACAATTTATAGTCTGGTTGATGCGTGTAAGTATTATCATATTTCTTTTCCTCTTAACTTCATTGCAGTTCCTCATGGCTGTACCGGTAAACGGTCAGAAAATGAGCGATTACAAAGTGACGATTAAGCTGGAAGATGAAAGTTTATTAGCTGGTTTAAAAAAAATTGAGGCACAAACGAATTTCCGATTCTATTATAGAAAATCGGAAATAAAGGAAATAACAGATCTCAATATTGCATTTAGTACAAGAACGGTAGAACACACATTATATGAACTGTTAAAAAACACGGATTTCTCTTTCCGACAGGTCAACAATAATATTCTACTGGAAAGGCGCAGACAAGAAACCGGGTATACTGTAAGGGGGAGGGTAATAGGTTCTGACCACAAACCAGTTGAATTGGCTACTATCCAAATTATGAAGGTTACTAATCAAAGTATTGTTTCTACAGCACTGGCAGACACTGGTGGTCGATTTAGCCTAAAGGTTTATGAACAAGGGGACTACTTGCTTAAGATATCGTCAGTGGGAACAGACAGCTTAATGCAGAAAGTTACTGTAGGGAACGCAGAGGTGCTTGAAGTGCCGGATATTGTTCTTAATAAATCGGCCATACAATTAAAAGATGTTGCTATTACCACTACAAGGCAGCTAATCAGTCGCTCTCTCGATAAATTAATCCTAAATGTAGAGGGTAGTATCTATGAAAAAGGTGAAGATGCGCTAAAATTATTTAACGTAATACCTGGTGTTTATGTGAGTGGAAAAGAAATTGTGTTTAGGGGCTCTGAAGGTGTGACTGTATACATCGACAACAGGAAAGTCTTGCTGTCGGGAGATCAGTTGTTATCTTATCTGCGGTCTATTCCTTCTGAATCCATCAAATCTTACGAGTTGAAAGCAGTTCCGGGGGCCGAAAATGATGCACAAAATGGCGGGGTAATTATAAATATTGTTTTAAAATCTGAGTACAAATATGGGCTCAGCGGTAATGTAAGCAGCGGATACTGGTATAATAAATACGACAACACAAAAGCCACAACATTTTTAAATTACCGTGCAGGTAAATTTAATTTTCAGGGGAGTTTTAATTATTACTGGACTCCGGCTTTTTATGAGGATAACATTAATCAGCAGTTCAAATCAACAGGCATCATTAGCAAGCAAACCGAAAAGTATGATGAACGTTATCACAACATAGGCTATAACGGAAGTGTAGATTATAAACTGAATTCTCAACAAACAGTAGGTGTCAGTTACAATATGTTTACCAATCCTGGCAGTGTGAGTAGTATATTTAAAACCGATATTGATTATCTGGCCAATATACAGGCAAGTACTGTCGACTCTTCTTTGCACACACAAAAAAGCACCACATTTCGTTATGTTAACCAAATGGCTAACGCATTTTACCGGAATAAACTTGATACAATTGGTAGTAAGCTGGATATTGGGTATAGCTATATATCCTATGGCTTGAGAGACCCTTCTGCTTTAGAAACTCAATTTTTAAACGGAGAAGGGGCAGAATCTCATCCTCGTGATAGCTTATTCACCAAGACGATCGGCAAATCGATGGTACATGTAGCCAATATAGATTTAGAAAAACATCTCTTTAAATCACTTATATTTAATACCGGAAGTAAATTTACTGCATCCAATACGGATTATTCAATGGATTATCGAAATGGCCTGAATGACCAGTCTCCATTAGATCCCTTAAAGTCCAACAGGTTTTTGTACAGTGAATATATTCTGGCTTTCTATGGCACACTTGCCAAGTCTTTTAAACAATGGGATTTCAAAGTTGGAATAAGGACTGAACAAACTAATTACCATGGTAAATCAGTTACTACTGAACAAACCATCGGACGTAACCAGTGGAACTTTTTTCCATCAGCTTTTTTAAATAGGAAAATTGGAGAAAATCATTCACTTACGCTCTCTTATAACAGAACAATAAATCGCCCTGGATTCAGACAATTGAATCCTTTTGTAACCTATATAAGTCTCAATAGCATCCAGGAAGGAAATCCTAACTTACGACCTTACTTCAGCAATAATTTACAATTGGAATATTTGTTAAACAGGAAATACAGTTTAACTGTTGGGTATCAAAATACAAATAATGCCATTACTGAGAATCTCACTAATATTGGGGATGTCATCATTTCAAGGGACGAAAATATCACTGACAACAAAAATGTTTTCACCTCTTTATACATTCCGATAAAGTTAACCAATTGGTGGGAAATTAATACGAATGTCACGCTGAGATATCGGACGATAGATATTCATGGCACTGCGGCCTTAAACAGGTCTAAATTTACACAATACCTTAGGACTGCTAGTAAGTTTAATTTGCCGAGAAAGTACTTTGTTGAGGTTTCAGGATTTTATAAAAGCAATGATTTCTATGGTATTTATGACCAACAAAGAGTTGGGAAACTAGACATAAACATAAAGAAGAGCTTTCTTAATGATAGACTAACCTCGAGTTTTGAATTGCAGGATCCTTTTCATTTATACAAACCTCGATATGAAATCAATACTTCGGAATTTACCAGAAATGTTTTAAGGAACAGACTTGATTTTGTGAGGTATATTGGCGTTTTCTTCACCTATAATTTCTCGAGTGGGAAAAAGCAAGACAATAAGGAAAACGTGGACGCTGCAGGAAATGAAGCGAGGGGACGTTTGTAGCCTTACCTGGTCATCTCGACCATAGGAGAGATCTCTTGATAATGCTGTGGCTGCGAACAAAGCATAACCAAGAGATCTCTCTTTACCTCGAGAGGATGACCTTACCTTTTTGAACGCCCTCTTTATCGTGAAGGCAATAAGTATTTCCCCATTGGTTTAACAACTCAATAATCGGAACCAGGGTTAAGCCGAGTTCGGTCAATTTATATTCAACTCTTGGTGGCGATTCTGCATAAACCGTTCGTAAAATAATACCATCACGCTCCAGCTCGCGCAACTGTGTGGTAAGTGTAGCCTGGGTAATATCGGGCATCTTCTTTTTAAGTGCTCCAAAACGCTTCGGACATTCCAATAAAATAGCATTCAGGATTAGGAGCTTCCATTTGCCGCCAATAATACGAAGCACTTTTGTCATTGGGCAGTTATATTCGCCGGTTTCCTCTTTTACAAATGGCTGTAAATCAATATTCGTATCTTTTTTCATACCTGGTATCTTTTTTAAAACTACTTGTGTACCTGTCGCAAAGACTTCAATTTTGCTGGCTAATTTAACCAAAAATGAGCAGACAAATTTCAAAATGGTTTCTATTGACAATTATCTCATCTTCTATTTTTTTAGCAGTTATTGATATTTTTATTGTTAACGTAGCCTTACCCTCAATACGTAAAGGCATTAATGGTTCTGATGGTGATATCCAACTCGTTATTGCTTTATACCTGCTTGGTTATGCAGCCTTTCTGATTACCGGAGGGAGGGCTGGTGACCAATTCGGGAAGAAAAGGGTTTTTCTGATTGGAATGATTGCTTTTACCATTGCCTCTGCCTTTTGTGGCATTTCTCAAACCGCTTTTCAGTTAAATACAGCCCGTTTGCTGCAGGGCATCAGTGCAGGTTTTATGATTCCCCAAGGTATTTCCTATATCCAGGTGCTTTTTCCAGATCCTGTGGAACGTATAAAAGCTATCAGTATTTATGGAAGTATTGCCGGCTCGGCGTCTGTTATCGGACAATTTTTAGGTGGTCTATTGCCCGATCTGCATTTCATTGTGGCAGGCTGGCGCCTTATTTTCCTAATCAATGTTCCCTTGGGGCTTGCTTCAGTTTTGCTTGCAGTAAGATTCCTGCCCAGCCAGAGCAGCCAGGCTAAAGAGAAATTCGATTACTCAGGGGTGCTACTTCTTACATTAACCTTAATGACTTTAATCTATCCCTTGATCCGCGGCAGGGAGTTAGACTGGCCACTTTGGAGTCTACTTTGTCTCGCAGGATCTCTGCCATTGTTACTTTGGTTTGTCTACGATCAGAAACAAAAACTCAACCGACAAGGATGCCCCCTCATCGACATGAAACTGTTCGCCTTCAAAGATTTTAACATAGCACTTTGTGCGGTATTGTTTTATTTTATGGTACAGGATTCTTATTTTCTGCTCAATGTGATCCTGTTACAAACAGGATTTGGAATTAGTTCTACAGAAGCGGGTCTGTTCTTTGTATTGCAGGGACTTGGTTTTGTGGTTGCATCCCTTATTTCAATTCGTCTGGTACCTAAATATGGAAAAAAAGTATTGCAGGGTGGAATACTGATCATGATTGTTGCCAGCGCATTGCATATCGTTGTATTCAATTCAGCCCACATTAACCGGTTTATTGCTTATCCTGTTCTGTTTATATATGGGCTTGGTTGTGGTTCGGTTCTTCCATCATTGATGACAATGGCATTAAAAAGCATACCTACAAAATTTGCAGGTGCAGCTTCGGGTACTTATGCAACTTTTCAGCAAACCGCTATTGCACTCGGTATTGGAATTATTGGCGGCCTATTCTTTTCTCTGGCAGGCGAAAACCCTTCCACTGTTACTTATTTAAAAGCTTATCAGACCGCCATGTCTGTCAATATGTTCTTGCTTGTTTTGGTAGGTTTGTTTTTAGTATTGCTCCCCGAAAAGAAAGCTGTGGTTGCAAGTGCAAACTTCTCCCATTAGTCGTTGATGATTAATTTATAACCCACGCACGAATATTTACAATTTCAATTTACTGGACAACTCTGCCACTTTTTTTAGCTCTTGCAAGGCTGCCTCCCAACCACTAACCGCATCTCCAAATTCAGCGTCTGTAAGCTCCTCTAATAATTCTTCAATAGCATGGAGTATGGTATGGTCTTGTTTAAAGACAGTGGTATAGCTGATCACAGATGAAAGTTCCTGCATATCCCTACCAGTAAATAGTTCGTGTTTAAGGTATTCACCTGGTCGGTAGTCAAGCAGTCTGCCGTAAGTGATCTGGGTTCCGGAAAGGTTTTGCCATCCAAAAAAAGAGCCTGGATTCCAGTTAGTTTTATATATCCCTCCCAACTTGCGGGTAAGTAATGGATTGGTAAATACCTTCCATACTTTATCAGGAGTAGTGTTGATCAGGATAGATTTTTCTATGCGCATCAGTTTTAAAATAAAGGTAATATTCTAAACCAAGTTTAGTTAATTTTACAACAAATCAAAACCATGATCATTAGATTTTTTTTATAAAATGTCAAAAGCACCACTTATTGAAGGAACATTTCTGCTGGAGAAAATACCGGGTAAAGGCGGATGGACCTACGTCAGGCTGCCAGGTGTTAGCTCAGATTATAGAGGGAGATTTGGAACTGTTAAAGTGAGTGGTACTATCGATGATTATGAATTGATTAACTATGGTTTGATGCCCATTAAGGACGGCGGACTGTTTCTTCCGATAAAAGCAGAGATAAGGAAAAAGACAGGCAAAAAAGAAGGTGATAAAGTATATATATTACTTTATGCAGATGCTGAAGATGTGCCCATGGCTATGCCTGAAGATCTTTTAGGATGCCTTCAGGATGAGCCTGAGGCTTACCAAACTTACCAGAGGTACAATGAAACTGAACAGAAAGCTTTTTTGGATTGGATCGGGGAGGCAAATCAGGACGAAATACGGGTACGACGTATTGCTCAAGCCATAGATTTGCTGCTAAACAAACAAAAAAGGTAATTTAATAGAGATATGAAAGACTACATTTTTGAAATTCAACTGAAAGTAAGGGATTATGAATGTGACATACAAGGCGTTGTAAATAACGCGGTGTATCAGAATTATTTGGAGCATGCAAGGCATGAGTATCTTCATTCTAAGGCAATTTCATTTAAGGAACTGACGGAACAAGGTATTTTGTTAATGGTGTCAAGAATAGAAATGGATTTTAAGAATTCGCTGACTTCAGGAGATATTTTTTTAGTGAAATTGTGGATTGAAAGACAGGGTGTGAAGATGATATTTTTTGAAGATATTTATCGCCTGTCAGACAATGCATTGTGTCTTAAGGCTAGAGTAGAAGCGATAGCAAAGATAAATGGTAAGCTTACTCGAGGAGAGATCTTTGATACTTTAAATCTTTAAAAAACAGGGAATAATGAATAAACATCAGACTTTGACCGCTTGGGCCGCTGATTGTGCTCAACGTGTGCTATTTATTTTTGAAGAGGCCAATCCTTTTGACAAAAGACCGCGTGAGGCAGTTGCTGCTGCCCGTTCCTGGATCCGCGGAGAACTCAAAATGACTGAAGCAAGAAAATTTGCTTTTGCTGCACATGCCGCGGCGCGAGAGGTGGTTGACACCCAAGCTATCGCTGCTGCCAGATCTGCTGGGCATGCAGCCGCTACCACTCATGTGGGTACTCACGCTAAATATGCCGCATCATATGCCCTTAAGGCAGTAAAAGATCTTGAGGACGAAAAGGAATGGCAACAGAAATGTTTTCCTGGTGGTTGCTGATGGCCTGGGAAATATAAAACGGATAACCATTAAATGATTTTCTTAACTCCTGGAATTAATAAAATAAGTAATCCAAGTACAAAACTGCCTAATACTATTAATGGTGCTACAATCAGAAGTTTTATTGCAGGCTCAATAACCCAATTTCTTACGGCAAGCGTGAAGCCGACAACTACTAGCGGATGAAAAATATACACGGCAAAACTACTTCGTGATAACTTAGTAAGCATTACAGAAGAAGTGTTCCAACTTCTTTTTCCATTAATTAATAAGGCTGTTAGGATAGAAATACCAATCCATTGTTCCCATACAGCATATAATAATGCCTGCCAATGAAGACCTCCGGAAAACCAGGGAGAAGGTGTGTTCATTTTAAATTTGATGATAAAAAATACTGGAAAAAACAATAAACATGACCATGCTGATATTTTGAGTTGTTTGCCTGTTTTATCAGAAAGCCCGTTGAACCAATTGTTTTTGGCTGCCAGCAATCCAACAATAAATAATGCAATATATTGCGGAAAGTGCCCCAATTGAAATCCGACTGGTTCAAGAACCCATCCTACAGGAAATATGATTCTTACCAAAAAACTAATTACTCCTAATGCTACAGCAAACAATAATATGGTACGTGAGTTTGGCGCTGCTAAAGGTTCTTTGAAACTAACCTTAAATGTTTTTTTTGCCGCTGTATAAATTAGGGTAAAAAGCAGTAATGCTGCCACAAACCATGTAACACCTAATTCGATCCAGTGATCATATCCACTTAGATATTCCAAATAGGTAATATGATGCTCCTTTGCAAAATAGTAAACAAGATAGCTGACGAATGGTGAAAGAATAAAGGAATAGAATAGTATAGGAATTCCTAATCTGACAAGGCGGTCTTTAATGAATTTTGATGTTCCCTTTCTAAAATAAGAAGAAGATGTAAAGTAGGCTGCTAACATGAAAAAATAACCCATAAAAAAAGACTGGTTTATGCTTATAAACATTGTCATAAAAATACGTGCTCCCGTAAGAGTGGTTTGTTCGTTATAATACCAGCCCTCGGTAAAACCATACGCAATAAAAGTGTGATGGAGCACAACTAATATTGTTAATAGCACTTTAATATTGTCTATGTATAATAATTTGTTTGACGAACCAGAATCCTGATTTAAAGTGACAGTTGCAGTTGGCATAATAAATTAGTTTAGTGTTATTGATGACAAACGTACAACAAGAAAAAACAGTTGCAGTAAGGTATGTTATAAGCAACTAGCTTTTGTGATGAGCAACAAGTTTAGGCGATATATTTGTTGCGAAGCTGCTGATAATAGTTGTTGAAACTGTTGATTTGTTTTCTGGAAACAGGAACTTTTATCGTAGTTTCATGAAAAGTCAATAGGTAACCCTGGGAATTTCCTGATACTTTTTCAACCTTAAACATATTTACTAAATAGGCTCTGTGGCACCTGAAAAAGTGTGGATAATCTGCTATTTGAGCTTCAAACTGCGTTAAAGAAATTCTCTTTACCTCTGTAGTAATTTGATTGCCGTTTGATTTCGTCAATTCAATATAATTTCCATCTGCTTTTACAAATAACAATTGATCTATATCCAGACTAAAATCATCTTGTTTAACCTGAGTATTCACATAAAGTTTTGATGCAACTTCTGTTGTTTTTGATTCAATATTTAGCTGAATAAATTGCAACACAAACGGTGAACCCTTTTTCGATTCAAAATAGAAGCTGGATAATCTTAGAAAGAAATAGAAAAATATGCCGGCAACAAAACAGTTTCTGATTTCTTCCCATAGATAATGCCACGACCAGTTGTTTGTATTGTTGTAGATCAGATCACGCATAAAGAAACTTGATAATCCCGCTAAAAGAAGAATAGCGCCAATCTGTAAATACTCCTCAAGCAAAGTCCAATTTTCTGCCTGATATTTTCTTTTTCTAATATAATTGAGACCTTCAAAATAGATCAATATGATTAATGCAGGTGATAATGCGTGGAGAAAACAAATAAAAAAATAATGCATTCGCAATTCTGGATCATAGACTCCAAAAGGTTTAAATAATAAAAGGAATATCAGGATAATAGCAAAAACAATACCTGCACTTTTGAGTAAATTTTTGGATTGATATCTGGTTGGATATTCAATATTATTAATCAAATGGGCCTTATTGATGTAAAATCTCATTCCTAAAAATGCTTTTGTTTGGCATTAAAATTACATAAAATCTCGTGTTTTAGATTTTTTTGCTCACATAACCTGAAATACAGATTTTATAAGTCTGGAATAAGTGATGGTAGTCTTTAAAAAGGAAGAAAAAGGCATAAAAAAAACCTATTTCGTGAGGAAATAGGTTTTTAAATCTGGTGATCCCGCTGGGATTCGAACCCAGGACCACTACATTAAAAGTGTAATGCTC